>JALHPG010000029.1 GCA_022842625.1 Bacteroidia bacterium
TGCTCTTCCGATCTCGTTTTGACCAAATGCCTTACGGCGGTATTAAAGAAAGTGGTTTAGGGCGCGAAGGTGTTAAGTATGCGATAATGGATATGCTGGAAGCTAAAGTGCTGGTGAAGTAATTATTTCTTCAAAGAATTTAATTTTCTATAACCAACTAACTGATCAAAGTAAGTGCCAATTTTTCTGTGGTACACAAAAATATTATAATCGTTTTCTGTATCCCAATGATTTCCTTCTATAATAGTTTCGTCTCCTCTTTTATCTGAATCGTTACTTAAAACATATATATAATTATAGAAACCTTGTTTTAAAAAAAGTTGTGCTTCGTACCCAAAACGTTTATAATTGTAAGTCATTTTACTCGTCTTGTTCATGCGCCAATCGGTAAGCTTACCCATTATGTAAAAGTTTCCGTTTGGTTCAGGATTTAAGTATGGCAGAAAAAAATCAACGAAAACATAATCGGCTTCTATATCCATGTTTCCTTTAAAGTCGTTGTTTTTAATTAAAAATTTTCCATTAAAGTCGTTATAAAACAAATATGGTTTAGTGGCTCTTGTTTCATCTTTATACAAAACAATATGATTTTTTAAGTTTTCATCTTTATAAATTTCTTTAACTCTTTCGCTGTAAAATCTAACACTGCGCGCATCAAAATACCTGAATTCATTTCCACCATTAAATGTGCTGGCATCATCTAATGAATAAGTAAGTGTGTTGCCGCCCATAAATGTGGGTTTAATATCTGTTACTGCATTATCCCAACGGTTATTTTGCGTTATTACAACTTTTAAGTCTTTATATGGATTTGTAATGTCGTATCCTGAATTGTTGATCGTGAAATCAAGGTGTTGTTTATTAAATTGTTCTGCGCCGCCAATAGTTTGTCTGAAATTTGCTGCTATAGAAATTTTATTGTCAAAAACTAAAAAACGTCTGCTAAGTACGAGGTCTTTTTTGTCGCCGTTTGCATAAACATAAACGATATAGTTTCCGCTTTTAGTAAATGTTAAGTTTTGTTGCGGAAATAAAATTGAGTAATGTAAATATTTTTGAAGTGTATTTGCTGAGAATGAAAAATTAATAATATTAAGATCAAAATAACCGTTAAGGTATTCACTTATCATTAGATCGCTTGGCGTCCAATCTGCATTGCAATGTATAAATGAAAGGGAGTAATCTTGTCTGTCGGCCTCCAGATCATCAAAACTCAATTCAATCTGTTCGCTACCATGTAGATCAATAAATGGCGATCCAAATTCCCATGAACTTTCGTGTATCTGAACAGTTTTAATTGATTTTTTGTAATTAAAATCATCATATTTTAAAACATTATCGTTTACATAATCCTCATCATCGACTTTTGTTTGGCAAAAAAGTGTTACTGGCAGAACGAGGAAAAAATATACTAATACTTTAAAATTCATAGTCAAATATAAACATTGCATTAAGCTTAAACGAAACAAGAAGTATAAATATTGCAAAAACTAAATTTTAAATAATAAAAAATCCCGTCAAGGAGAACCAAGACGGGATCTTTATAACTTATTTAACTTTTAGCGAATTATTTTTTTAGTAACTCTGCTATTTTCAGTTTCTACAGTAATAAATAACAATTGATTTTTAGCTTCTAAACCAAAGAAAACAGATTCGTTTTGTGTATTCACCAATTTGTTCTCAACAATTTTTTGACCTAAAATATTTGTTACCGAAATTCTTGCTTTTGTAGTTTTATCAAAATTTAAATTCACATTAACACCGCTTACACTTTGGCTGATGATAACTGATTGATCTAAATTTGTTTCGATTGAACTGTTATCATTAAGTCCTGTTGTTACGTCAGCACAAACAGTTAATTCAAATCTTGCAGTTGAAGTTGTATCATTCATTGTAAAAATGTATGGAGTTGCTTTAATGTTATGTGTAACGTTTAATAACTTATCTTTTAAAGTAACACATGCATTTGGAGGCAATAACTGCATATCTTCTCCTGTAATAGTGTATTGACCAGAAGTCATAACCTTAACTAAAACAGGAACTACTGCATTTTGTGTAAGTGCAAACGGTAAACTGTTGATCGAATAATCTAAACTTCCACCTTTTGTAGAGATAGTAGTGTATTTACTGTATCCACCAGGATATCCAACATAACCCGGAGTTTGGAAAATTTTACGAGCATCCCATTCAAGATCATAAGCATTAGTAGCTGATCCATGAAAGCGTACAACTGTTTCATCATAATCAGCGCTAAAACCGTTAAGTTTAAGTCTAATTGGTAAACCAACATTTACACTTGAATTACTTGTCTTCATTAAGGCAGTATTACCTGAAACTTTGTTTGATTCTTGAGCAGTTAAATTTGTAGCTGCATTTGCTTCTACAAAGAAGCCTTGTCCTGCAGGAATAATATCACTTCCTCCATTGGTACCTACACCATTTACAAAAGAAGCATACGGACCATCCGCGTTATAGATATAAGCTGCATTTGCTACTGAAGCATTTCCATTACGTAATAATGTCCATCTGATCGGACTAGCGTATGGATTAGCAATTAAACAAGTACCGGATTGAGCAGAATTAGTTAAAGGGATATTTACATTTCCAACCACAGGAGTTCCTGCAAGTGTAATAAGAATATCAGAAGTAGATGTTGCACCTGTTCCTAAATAAGTCCAAAAACCTTTTCCCGGTGTTAAGGCTGTGTTAATTGTAATTGTTGTATCGTAGCCATTAGCATCAGTTTCTTCCCATCCTTGCACAGATTCAAAATATCCGCCTGCAGAGGTAACACCTGTAGCAGAACCTTCAATAGACATTGGAAATTGACCATACCAATTATTCATGGTTTGACCACTAATTCCACTAGCACCTAATAATGCCCAACCGGTTGTTGGCCCCGGAGCTAAAACTTCAAAAGTAACCGGTCCGGTAATAGCACCACCACTTGCTACTTGAGCAATTCTTCCTCTCAAACTTGAGGATGCTTTTATTGTTAAATTTCCAACCGAAGAAAGTATTCCTCCTGATGCTGAGATCTTTAATGAATCTAAAATTTCAACCGGACTACTTAATGTTTTTATTCCTGAATTAGCAACTTCAATAGCATTAAGTGTCATGGTAGACGCCCCAGTTAATGATTGTGCAGCATTACCACTTAAACGTAATAAACTGTTATTAAAAGTAATTGTACCGTTATTTGTTAAATTACCTTTTAAATTTACATATGAGTTATTTGAAAAAACAGTTGTACTTCCTGTTACTGTACTTAAATTATCAAAAAATGCTTGAGTGTTTGTTGTATTACCAGCATTTACAGTTCCCCCTAACATCGTTACCAGAGAAGTACCTTGGTTAAACGACCCGATATTTGTTACATTCCAATTTCCGGTAATGGCAAAATTACCACTCATATTTACAGCGCCTGAAGTATTAAAAGTAATATTTCTAATTGGATTATTTAAAGCTACTGAAGTACCGGTTATTGTTTTTGAAGTAGCTCCCACAAACACAACCGTTCCTGTATTATTGGTGGCAGCAGTTGGAGAAGTACCTAATACTGTAAAAACATCAGTTACATTTATTGAACCTCTATAAGCCATGCTATTAGAACCGCCATCAAAAGTTAAGGTTGAACAAGTTGAAGTTCCTGCTCCGAAATTAACTAACCTGCTTCCTGCTCCGGATGTAAGTACAGATAAGTTTCTAAATAAAAAACTTCCGTTAATTGTTCTAACCGTTCCTGAGGCAAGGTTATAATTTACTGTACTGCCGGTACCTGTAACAAATGCACCTCCTGCACCCTTTACCAGATTTCCTGAGATATTTAATGTTCCGGATGGAGTAATTAAACTTCCTCCTTGCAAACTCAAATTAGTTAAGGTAAGTTCAATGCCTGATGCATCAACTGTTCCCGTGTAATTCGATAACATATTTAATGTTAAAAAATCCTGATCGTTTGGCATAATACAAGCCGCATTTGAAACAGAACCATCAAATAGTGCAGTTTCTCCAAAAGACGGAAAACCAAAGGTTGGCGACGGAGACCAGTTGGCAGGATTTTCAAAGTCATTATCCAATCCGGCATTCGTCCAAGTGTATGTTTGAGATGTAATTGTTAACATCGTTAACATGAAACAAGATAAAATAAATATTTTCTTCATAAGCAGGTTTTTGATACTAGTAAATGTATAATAAAAATTCAATAATGTCAAGCTATTAAACGCTAAAAGTTAATAACATTTAAATTGATTTAGATAAAATGGTATTTTTTACCCATCAAAATACAATTTGCCTCAACGTTTTTAACCTCCGAAAACAACATTTCATAATTAACAGGGGTTTTCCGGCAAAAAACCATTAAACAATTGATATGGAAATTTTCAATTAAACGAATAATTCTACCACTTATCAGAAAACTGCTTTGATAATATTTAGGTTACCTAATAATAATTACATTTACGCATAAAAATTTCGACCCAAAAAGAACCCCTTTTATATGACCATTGCTAATTTCTTAAAATATATCTATTCACTAATTGCCATCTTCCTTTTATCTTTTAGCAGCTTATCACAAACTACAGGAATGGTTAAAGGTTTTGTTTACGACAAAGCAAACGGCGAGCCTGTACCCTTTAGCAATGTTTATTTTAAAGGCACTACCATTGGGGCCAATACCGATCTTAACGGATTTTTTACAATAACCCGCGTGCCACCCGGAGAATATAAATTGTTGGTAACTAATTTAGATTTTGACACAATCAAAGAAACAATTTCAGTTAAGGCAGGCGATGTGATCACAAAAAAATTCTTCGCCACCAAAGGTGGTGTAAAATTAGAGGAAATAGAAATTTCAACCACCGCAGTAGAAAAACTTGAAAACACCACTGTTGCCGTTCAAAAAATAGATCCCATAATGATCAACAAACTACCTAGTGTTGGCGAACCCGACATTGCACAATATTTACAAGTTTTGCCCGGAGTTGTGTTTACAGGAGATCAAGGTGGTCAATTATACATTCGCGGCGGGTTGCCGGTTCAAAACAAAGTATTGTTAGATGGCTTGGTTGTTTACAATCCGTTTCACTCTATTGGTCTGTTTTCTGTGTTTGACAACGATATCATGAAAAACGCAAACGTATACAGTGCCGGTTTTGGCGCAGAATACGGAGGAAGAACTTCATCCATCATGGATGTAACTACCCGCGATGGAAATAAAAAACGCATAAGCGGCAAAATCGCTGCATCAACATTTGGAGCAAAAACAACTTTAGAAGGGCCTATTGTAAAGCTTAAGGACGATGGAAACACAAGTGCATCGTTTTTAGTTTCTGCAAAACATTCTTATTTACCACAAACTTCAAAACTACTATACTCCTACGCTAACCCAAATGGCTTACCATTTTATTACACCGACCTTTACGCAAAAACTTCTATTAACTCTACAGGAGGAAGCAAATTTAGTGTGTTTGGTTTTAACTTTACAGACGCCGTAAAATATAGCGACATTGCCGAATTTGATTGGAAAAATATTGGCGTTGGTACGAACTTTGTTCTTGTTCCACAATCAAGTAACTTATTAATAGAAGGAGTTTTTGCCTACTCCAAATACGCGATCAATTTTAATAATCCATCATTAGATACTGATTCTAAAAGAAGCGATGTGAGCGGTGTAAATACGGGTTTTAATTTCGTGAAATTTATTGGTCGACAAGAATTGAGATTTGGTTTTGAAGGAATTATCACCAACACAAATTATGAAATACAAAATCCATACTATGCTCAAATAAAATTAGACAGATCTACTATGGATATTGCCGGTTTTGTAAAGTATAAGTATATTGATAAAAAGAAACGAATTGTTTTTGAACCAAGTATGCGATTGCAATACTACGCTACACTTGCAGTATTTTCGCCGGAACCAAGGGCTTCAGTAAAAATAAACGTTACACCAAAAATACGATTTAAAGGTGCCGGCGGTTTATACAGTCAAACTCTTTTAAGTGCAAACAGTGATAGAGATATTGTGAACTTATTTTATGGCTTTATCAATTCACCAGAAAATGATCAGATATCCAAAACCTATATAGATTACAAAGGCAAAACGCAAACAGTTAATTCTTCTGTTCAAAAAGCAACACATATTGTGGGTGGTTTTGAGTTTGATCTTTTTAAATATTTTGAATTAAATGTTGAAGCCTATCAAAAGAATTTTAATCAGGTAATTAATGTTAATCGCGAAAAAATATACGATGACAATGATCTCAATGCAAACCAACCTGATGAATACAAAAAGAATTTTGTTATTGAACAAGGCAGGGCACGCGGGTTTGACGTTGTTTTAAAATTCGATAGAAAACGTTTTTACTTTTGGGCAGTTTATTCACTTACATTTAACGATAGATGGATCGGAAATAATTCAACGGGTGTTGTAACAAATTATCCGCCAAATTTTGATCGCAGACACAACGTTAATTTAGTTACATCCTACTCTTTTGGCAAAAAGAAAAACTGGGAAGTTAACGGCCGTTGGAATTATGGTACAGGCTTTCCTTTTACCCAAACTCAAGGCTTTGTTAATCAATTAAATCCTCAAGGCAACATTAATTACAACCTAAACACAGCCAATGGCAATTTAAGTTATATCCCCTCTACCTTAAACGGTGGCCGTTTGCCTGACTATCATCGATTTGACATAGGTATTAAATACAAATATAATTATAGCGAAAAAACAACCATAGAGGTTAATGCAGGTGCAACAAACATTTACAATCGCGAAAACATTTTTTATGTAGATCGGTTTACTTTTAATCGCATTAATCAATTACCAATAATGCCAAGTATTAATATAAGTCTAACGTTTTAATAACTCATTATAAATGGCTTTTAAGATCTATACTAAAACAGGAGACAAAGGACAAACCTCCTTAATAGGCGGAACAAGGCTTCCGAAACATCATATAAGAATTGAAGCTTACGGAACGGTAGATGAATTAAATTCACATATTGGTTTGTTACGCGATGTTATTGATGAAAAAAGTACCTTCGATCTTTTATTATCTATACAAGACAGGCTATTTACAATTGGCTCCCATTTAGCGGCCGACCCAGAAAAAAATAAAATGCAACTGCCTCCAATTTTTGAAGAAGATGTAGTTGCTTTAGAAAACGCCATTGATAAAATAAATGATCAAGTTCCCGAAATGAAATCGTTTGTTTTACCCGGAGGGCATGTTCATGTTTCTTATTGCCACATTGCAAGATGTGTTTGCAGGCGAGCAGAAAGAGCAGTTTTACGTTTAGCTGAAAACGAAAAAGTGGAAGACATTCACCCAAAATATTTAAATCGTTTATCAGATTATTTATTTATGTTATCACGCTGGATCACAATAGACAAAAAGGCAATTGAAATGCCTTGGAAACCAAAAATGTAAGCCCATGCCGCATACTAAAATTGTAAATACCATGATGGAGGGCGACTTTTTCAGTCAATGGTTAGGAATAAAAATTTTAGAACTGAAGCCGGGCTCCTGCAAATTAACGCTTACTGTTAGAAAAGACATGTTAAATGGTTTTGGCATTGCACATGGCGGAATTACATACTCGCTGGCAGACAGTGCGCTTGCTTTCGCTTCAAATTCAAAGGGACGAAAAAGCGTAAGCATTGAAACATCAATTTCGCACTTAGTTAGTTTAAAAGAAAATGATGAATTAATTGCAGAAGCCTTTTGTGAAACCGAAACAGAAAAACTTGGACATTATAAAGTGAATTTATTTTTAAAAAGCGATCCAACAAAAATTGTGGCCTTGTTTAAAGGAATTGTTTATAAAACATCTAAAGATTGGTAATTAAACCTTTTTAAAATTACCGCGTCTAATTAAAAAACAGAACGGTTATGAAAGCAATTAAATTATTTGTGCTATCAATCATCTTGGTGGTTTGCACTTCAAAATCATTTGCTCAAAGAGGCAAGCACGGCGGTGGGCATCATCCGCATAAAGGAAGGAATCATGTTGTTGCAAAACGAAGTATTTACCGCCCGCATAAGGTAATTGTATACCATCCTTATTGGCGTCCAAAATACGCATACAATCGCAGGTGGGTTTATTTTCCAAAATACAATTTGTATTGGGATAATTGGAGAAATCATTATGTTTTTTGGAACGGAACAATTTGGTTATCGCAAGCAACCGCACCGCCGGTTATTGTTAATGTTAATCTGGAAAACGAAAAAAATGTTGAATTAAAAGAAGATGAAGATGATGTGGATGATGTTTATAAAGATAACACCAAACACAAAGAAGACGTGAAACCTGATTAAAACTTAGGTAAACAGTAAACTTTACATTGCAGTCCCTCTATTGGTAATTCTTTAGAGGGATTTTTCGTTTTAAAATATCAAAATGTTAGTCAATTATTAATCTAATTTAGGTTTATTAGCATAAAATTGCAGATTTTAATCATTCCTAAAAACAATAATAATAATTACATTTACTATCTCTTATTTTACACTACTCATTATGCACCAAGCTTATATAATTAATGGCGTAAGAACTGCCATCGGAAATTTTGGAGGAACACTATCTTCAGTAAGAACAGATGATCTGGCTGCCTTTGTTTTAAAAGAACTAATGCATAAAAACGCCAACGTCAATTTTAGTTCGGTAGGAGATGTTATTTTAGGCTGCGCTAATCAGGCAGGAGAAGATAATAGAAATGTTGCGCGAATGGCCTCTCTTTTAGCCGGTCTTCCAATAACAGTTCCGGGGCAAACCACCAACCGTTTATGCGCAAGCGGTTTAAGCGCAAGCATTGATGCCGCAAGGGCAATACAAGTTGGCGATGAAGAACTAATGATTTCCGGTGGCGTTGAAAATATGACCCGTGGTCCTTTGATCATGAGCAAAGCTTCTGCAGCTTTTGGCCGCGATCAACAATTATTTGACAGCAGTTTTGGATGGCGTTTTATTAATCCAAAAATGAAAGAACTTTTTGGTGTAGACGCGATGGGTGAAACAGCGGAAAATGTTGCTGAAAAATATAACATATCAAAACAAGATCAGGATAAATTCGCATTGTGGAGTCAGCAAAAAGCCACAAAAGCACAAAGCGAAGGAAGATTTGCAAAGGAAATTGTTTCGTTATCTATTCCTCAAAAAAAAGGTGATGCGATTCAATTTACCAATGATGAATTTATAAAACCAAAAACCACATTAGAAGGTTTGGCAACTTTAAAACCATCGTTTAAAAAAGATGGTACGGTAACAGCAGGAAACGCCAGTGGATTAAATGATGGTGCTGCCGCTATTTTACTAGCAGGTGAACAAGGAATTAAAAATAATAATTTAAAACCCTTAGCAAGAATTGTTTCAAGTGCTGTTGTAGGTGTTGAGCCCCGTATTATGGGTATTGGTCCGGTAGAGGCTGCTAACAAGGCGTTAAATCGTGCCGGCTTAACTTTTAAAGACATAGATCTTATTGAATTAAATGAAGCTTTTGCCGCACAAGCCTTAGCTTGCACACGCGCTTGGGGTTTAGCAGATAATGATGAGCGTATTAATCCAAATGGCGGGGGTATTGCGCTTGGTCACCCATTAGGTATGACGGGTGCAAGAATTTTACTTTCGGCTGCAATACAATTAAACATTACTAATAAAAAATATGCACTTGTAACACTATGTATTGGTGTGGGGCAAGGCTATGCCGTTATTATTGAACGTTGTTAAGTTTAAGATAGATACAATGAAATTATATTTAAAATTATTATTACTAAGTTTTTTTATCTTGCTCACTACTAAAAATTTTGGGCAAACTCAAACTGAAATAAAAGATCTTAGCGCACAAGGTGAGGCCAAGTTAAAACTTGAAGATTATGAAGAAGCGCTGGAAATCTTCCTTCAACTTGTTGCACTCGATCCAAAAAATGAAACGTATAATTACAATACTGCTGTTTGCTATTTGAACACAAACATTAACAAGGCAAAAGCAGTTCCGTATTTAGAAAACATTATCCGAAACGAAAAACACAATCCTAATGCCGATTATTTGTTAGGTAGATCTTATCAATTTGCCAACAGATTTGATGATGCTATAAGTGCATTTAATAAATTTAAACAAAATGGTAAAGGCAACGAAACAAATTTAAAGGAGGTCGATCAACAAATTCAACATTGTATCAATGCAAAAGAATTAATCAAATTTCCAATAGATGTTATATTCCAAAATCTTGGAAAAAAAATAAACTCCCCTTTTGCAGATTATTATCCTTTTGTAAACGAAAACGAAGCATATATGGTTTTTAATTCAAAACGACCATCAGATAAAGAAGTAACTAAATCTCCCAACGGAACTTTTTTAAATACTATTTACATATCTAAAGTTATTAATGGAGAATATGCCACCGCTGATATAATTGGAAAACCAATTTGTATCGGAAATTCTAATGAAGAAGTTATTGGCATGAATGCGAAAGGAAATATTCTTTTGATAAATAAACCGAATTTAAGAGGTGAGAAAAAACTCTATTTGTCAACTTTAATTACAGGAGGCGAATTCTCAAAACTTGAAGAATTACCTGCAACCATAAATGGCAGCGGAGACGTAATTGCTGCAACCATGGATAACGAGGGTAGACTTATTTATTTTGCGAGTGATAGAAAAGGTGGTTTTGGCGGCACCGATCTTTATAGTTGTTCAAAATTACCAAATGGAAAATGGAGCGAAGCCAAAAACTTAGGTCCAAAGATCAACACTGCATTCGATGAAGATTTTCCGAATTTATCGCCAGACGCAGGTACATTATATTTTAGCAGTAAGGGGCACAGCAGCATGGGTGGCTACGATATTTTTAAGGCAACTTTAAACGAATCGGGTATAGGGTTTAGCGATGTTAAGAACATTGGCTATCCGGTTAATACCTCCTACGATGATCTAAATTTCAGAATTTCTAAAAACGGTCGATTCGGCTACGTGAGTTCATTAAGAGGTGGTGGCAATGGCGATTTTGATATTTACCGCGTATCCTTCAATAATGTTGAAACAGATTATACAGTTTTAATTGGAGAATTAGTGGCAAAAGATACTTTGGATAAAATTGAATTTAGAGACACTTTCATTTCGGTTAATAATACAATTTCAAATGAGATTGTAGGAAATTATTTACCTAATCCTTCTACCGGAAGATTTATTATCATTCTTCCTCCGGGTAAATATACTGTGCTTGTAGAATCTCCGGGCTTTCAAGAAAATAAATATCTTTTGGATATTTTTGATAAAGTTTCTTATCAATCAGAAAAAAACTTAACCATCACACTTACTAAATAAACTATTATGATACATAATTTAGCAAATCAAAATTCGATATTTAACCAATACATATTGGAGTTAAGAGATATTGAAATTCAAAAAGACAGCATGCGCTTTAGAAGGAATTTAGAACGTATGGGCGAAATTTTTGCATACGAAATAAGTAAAACGCTTAGTTTCGAAGCTACTCAAACCACTACGTCGCTTGGTGTAGCAGAAACAAAAAGGCTGGCAGAACAACCTGTAATTGGCACAATTTTAAGAGCGGGCTTACCTTTACATTTAGGTATATTAAATTATTTTGATAATGCTCAAAATGCGTTTATAAGTGCATACCGTCGTCATCATAAAAACAATACTTTCGAAATTGTTGTTGAGTATGTTGCTTGCCCCGATCTAACCGACAAAGTACTTATTTTATGTGATCCTATGCTGGCAACGGGTGGCTCTATGGTATTAACCTACAAAGCTCTTTTAGCAAAAGGCATGCCTAAACACACACACATCGTTTCTGCCGTTGCGAGCCAGCAAGGTATAGACCATTTAAAAGCCAATATGCCAAATAATAATTATACGCTTTGGTGTGGTGTGGTTGATGAAGAATTAACTGCACACTCTTATATAGTGCCGGGATTGGGTGACGCGGGAGATTTAGCTTTTGGAACAAAAAATTAAGATGTTTAAAACAGAAAGCATTGATCTAAAAAGATCCGGAGCAATAAATTCTTTAGTATTAGATTATCTAGATAAAAAAGAAACATTAAGATCTTTCTATTCTCATTACCCTGATAAAAAAGGTTTCGAAGACCTTCTAAAAACAAATTTATACCCTAATCTTAATAGAAATTTACTTTCGGAGATAGCAATAAAACAAAGTCGTTTAGTTAATAATACTTCTCAGGCTTCGCTAAAAAAAATTGAAAGCCTTAAACAAAAAAATACCTTTACTGTAACCACTGGTCATCAACTTTGTCTTTTCACCGGCCCATTATATTTTATTTACAAGATCATTTCTACTATTAATTTATCTGAGTCATTAAAAAAAGAATTTCCTGAATTTGATTTTGTGCCTTTATATTGGATGGCTACAGAGGATCATGACTTTGAAGAGGTAAATCATTTTAATGTATTTGGAAAAAATTTTAAATGGGAAAGTAAACAAACCGGTGTTGTAGGCAATTTTAAAACAGAAGAATTAAAAGATCTTTTTATTGTAATAAAAGAAAGCTTAGGCACAAGCGAGAATGCAAATTATTTATCTTCTCTTTTTGAAAGATCATACCTAGAACATAAAACCTTAAAAGATGCTACACGTTTTTTGGTGAACGAATTATTTGGCGAGTTTGGTTTAGTGATTATTGATGGTGATGATGATCAGTTCAAAGATGAATTCAAAGAAACTATTGAAAAAGAAATTTTTGAAAATTGTTCGTTTGATAAAGTAACAGAAAGTACACGTGAATTAAATGATCTAGGCTATTCAACACAAGTTAACCCCAGGCCAATTAACTTCTTTTATACCGACACAAATTTAAGAGCAAGAATTGAAAAAGTAAATTCTAAGTTTGAGGTTGTAGGAACCAATTTATCATTTTCAGAAGATGAATTAAGAAATTTAATTAAAACAGATCCGAAAAAGATCAGTCCGAATGTTGTTTTGCGCCCGGTGTACCAGCAACTAATTTTACCAAACATTGCCTACATTGGCGGTCCGGGAGAATTAGCGTATTGGCTTCAATTCAAAAAAATGTTCGATACATTGAATGTACAATTTCCTATTTTAATACCGCGTAATTTTATTACCGTTGTTGATGCAGGAACAAAAAACAAAATTGAAAAATTGGATTTTAAGCCGCAAGATTTTTTTAAAGATATACAAGAACTAGTAAATAATTACCAGGTTAAAACCAATAATGTTTTTTCTTTGGATAGGGAAAAAGAAGAACTCACTAAATTGTTTGATCAGCTAATTATAAAAATTACAGGCGTTGATAAAACATTAAATGCTGCTGCTTTAGCAGAACTGCAAAAAACACTCAATGGCTTAGATTTACTTATCGGCAAAGCAAATAAAGCTTTAAAACAACGGTCTGAAACAGAAATTAATCAAATAAACTCCATAAAGCAGAAGATGTTTCCGAACGCCTTGCCCCAAGAACGATTTGATAATTTTTCGGGATTATATTTAAAATACGGGCCGGCGTTCGTTAATCAACTAAAAAGTATTGTAAAACCATTCGAATTCGAGCACAAGGTTTTATTAGAAACCGGCAATTAATAAATTACTCTGCCCAATGCGAAAATTTTTGTAGGATATATGCATATTTTTCATAGTTTTATCTCCTAAAACAAAACCCATGAAAAAAATCTACCTAGCAATTTTAACAACATTAGCGTTTACACAAATTTCAAACGCTCAACTAACTCTAACTAAAGCAGCTAACGAACCAATAATTGGCGATCTAGAGTTTAGAAAGAGATTTGATTCCACAGCCGCCTTACCAAATACACCCGGAGCAAATCAAACTTGGAACTTTACGGCAATAACTTCTAACACAGCTGCTGCAACAACAAGTTCTTATATTCTTCCTACTTCGGCACCGGGATACACAAGTTCGTATTCATCAGCTACGGTAGCAAAAACAACAGGTACAGTTAGCGACTTTTTTAAAGCGACTGCTACGCAATTTGAATTAATTGGTACTGTTCCGTCATCTTCTGTATCTCTTAGTTTTACAAATTCTGCAATTGCTGCAATTTGGCCGGTTACAAGTACTTATTCAGTTTCAGACGCTGTTGCCGGTACTATAAAAACAAATATCCTTCTTCCTTCTTCCGGACCATTTAGTGGCACATCAAAATTAGTTGCAACCGGAACAGGAACATTACAATTACCTAATGGTATTATTTTAAATGACTGCCTTCAACTAAAAAACTCTTTTAGCGGAACAGGTTCGGTAACCATTTTTACTTTAGCAATAACATTAACAATTACTAATGTTACTTATGATTATTACCATGCCTCTCAAAAATACCCGGTGCTTTCGGTAAATTATTCTGAAACAGCTTTTAAACAAGGAGCCGGTACACCTACCATTACAAGTAACTCAGCAATTTCTGTAAATACGAACGTATTTGTTGGAATTTCAGAATCGACCCTAAATTCTAGTTTCTCGATTTATCCAAATCCTACAAACAATAACTTAAATGTTATGCTTACAAACAGTAGCTCAGAAAATGTTACTGTTAAGATCTTCAATAACATCGGGCAATTGGTAAAAACGATCAACCTTGGTAATACAACAGATATCAATCAACAAATTGACATTTCTGACCTATCAAGCGGAATTTATATGGTAAAAACTACCATTGGTAATGCTTCTGCATCAAAAAAATTAATTAAGGATTAAAACAAAAATTAAACAATTAACCCCATTCTTGTAAACACAAGAATGGGGTTTTTTATTTGCCTTAACTGACGTATCTTTGCGCGAAATAAACTACATGAAAAATAAAAAATGGCTAATGCTTTTAATACTATTTCTTCCATCTACAATGTGGTTGATCTTAGAAACAAGCACCATTAACTCAAAAAAACTTCCAATATATGGCCCAAGAAAAGTAGTTGCAGCAAACGACACCAGTTATTTTAAAGTTAGCGACCAATTTTATTTACTCAACAAACAAGATAGCTTAGCCCCTACCTTAACAAAAATTGAGACAGACATCTACCCTCTTTATGCTGTTATGTTCATTAAAGATGAATACAAGAAAAACGATCTTCGCTTATCCGGCTTATGGGAATTTTTAAATTATAAAAAACAAAAGATAGAACACATTCCAATTGTATTAGTTACTGCAGAACAAAATGGAAGATCTAAAATAGAAAACGACCTGAAAAAATTAAGCGATGGCAATAAAAATGTTTTCTTTTACACTTGGCCTCGCCCAAGCTTTGACAGTTTAAATAAAACCTATTTTCAGGAAAAACCTATTTATATTGATTACAGTTTTTTTGTATTGGTTGATGTTAACAGAAACATTCGTGGTTATTATGATGGCAGATATGTTTCAGAAATAAAACGTTTAATAGAGGAATACCAACATTTACGTTTAAAAGAAGAAAAAAATAAATTAATAAAAAGTAATGAAATTAAATCCAACTCTTAGCTTATTGATCCTATCCGGCGCTCTTTTATTTTCGGCATGTGATTCAAATGCAGATAAGAAAAAATTAGTGCTTCCTGTTTTTGGTGAGAAAAAAGCTAGCGAAACAGACACTATTTACCATACTATTGGCAAATTCAGTTTCACCAACCAATTTGGAGAAACCGTAAACAACAAAACTGTTGAAAATAAAATTTATGTGGCCGATTTCTTTTTTGCCACCTGCGAAAGTATTTGCCCGGCAATAAGCACTAACCTAAAAGATGTGCAAAAAGAATTTGAGAATGACGACTCTCTATTAATTCTGTGCCACACGGTTAATCCTTTGCACGACACCGTTGAAGTATTAAATGCATATAGCCAAACTTACGGCGCCAAAAAAAACAAGTGGCATTTTTTAACAGGTAATAAAAAAGAGATCTATGATCTTGCTAAAGATAGTTACTTAGTAAATGCGCTCGAAGCAGATGGCAGCCCCGAAGGTTTTTTACACAGCGAACTACTTTTGTTGGTTGACAAAAAAGGAAGAATTAGAGGTATGTTTGATGGCACCGACAAAGCGCAAGTTCAAAAACTGATAAAGGAAATTAAATTACTGAAAACAGAATCAAATTAGTAATAAATTTTACTCAAAAAAAAAGCTTAGTTAAGGATTATAATTCCAAACTAAGCTCTTTAAAATATTACCACTAAAATTACTTTGCCGCTGCCTTATCAATTTTTTCAAGCATTTTAAGCATATCAATTACCTGCTCAGCTCCTAAACGTTTTGCTTTAATTTTCTTATCCTTATCTAAAATATAAATTACAGGTGTAGAATAAATATCAAAACGCTCCTTTAAGTTATTTAAATGTATAGGATCAAATACGTTTATGAAGTCTAACTTTTTATCTACAACGAACTTACGCCAAACTTCAAAATCATCTTTAGTTTGAACGGCAAATACTTTAAAATCTATTTTACCTTTTATCTCTTTTAAATTCTCGCTCAACTTAGGTATTTCTGTTTGGCAATGTCCGCAATCTGAAGCCCAAAAAACTAACACTGTATATTTTGCCTTAACCTGATATAAGGTTGTAAACATTGGCGTTAACTTCTCTAAATTTTTATAATAAAGATCGGTAACGCTTTTACTTGTTTTAGCGGTATCAAAACCCATTTTCATAACTTGCTTACCATAAAGGGTATCTATCATATATAACTCGGCAACTTTAGACTCTAACAATAAATTACGTAAAATATCTGTACGTTCTTTTATTTTCACAACTGTTTCTGCTGTGTAAACACCGCATTTAACAGCGCTTCCGCTGATCACATATTTATCGGCCAAATGAACAAATACTTTATCAAAACCCATTATTTTACTTTGCTCATATTTGTAAGTAAAATGGCCTAACAATAAATTATAAATTAAATTACACTCGTTAGATTTTCCTAAGATCTTATCAATTTCCTGAATAACAGTATCAGGATGTTGAACGATCACATTATCAAAATATTTTTTTACACGATCGTCAAAAAACGGCGTGCGAATGATTCGTTCATCTTTAAAATCAACACCGTCAAAATAATGATTTTTGTAATAATAGTATTGGAATAAACTATCCGGACGACCATTTTTTGCTTTTGGAATTTCGGCCGGTTCTTTTTCTGTTTTAAGATTAAGTACATCATAAACAAAACTTCCTTTTACGCTGGCCATAAAATCAGTTTCGAATTTTTTAACTTCTTCATTTAACTGTTTTAATTTATCATTTACGTATTTAGTGCTATCCGCTTTGCTTTTGCCTTTTGTTGCCTCTCTTATTTTTCCGAATTCACCATTTTTGTTGGTAATGAATTTGATATAAGAAAAGAATTGTTCGTTCTCTTTATTACCAACAGATTTTAAAGAGTTAACGATATCTGCATCATCTAGGTTAACAGAAAACTTTTGGTTTTCATTGATAAAAAAATCAAAATAAATAGATTTACCCTGACTAACTAAAGTATAAACACCTTTGTCAAGATCTTTTTTTCCTTTAAACTGAACAAGCCCGTTTTTAATTTTTTTACATGTATCAGAAATGTATTGTTGGTCAAATGTGTATTTAACCAAATACATCATGGTATCCTTACATCCCTTAAAATTAAATTTAATATCGTAACCACCGCTTTGTGCCTTAAACGACAAAGAAAAAATTAATGTTGCTGCAAGTAAAAGAATTCTTTTTTTCATAAACAGTTTTAAATTATTATAAGTTTTAATATTTAATTTATTTTTTAACCTTTCTTTTTATCCACCTCTTCCATGATCTTAATGATCTCTACCACTTGTTCTGCTCCTAATTTTTTTGCTTTAATGCGTTTATCACTATCTAGTATATAAATAACAGGGGTAGCAAAAATATCAAATTTTTCGCGTAGATTATTAAAAGGTATAGCCTCGTAAACATTTATAAAATCCAATTTCTTATCTACAATAAATTTACACCATTTTTCAAACAGATCGGCCTTAGTTTGTACAGCAAAAACTTTATAATCCACTTTGCCTTTTAATTCCTTTAAATTCTCATTTAATTTTGGCATCTCTGTTTGGCAATGCCCGCAGTCTTCTGCCCAAAAAACCAATACCGTGTACTTCGCTTTAACCTGATAAAGATTAGTATACATTGGTACTAATTTGTCGATATTTTTACTGTATAAATTACTAATACTAGTACTTGTTTTAGCAGTATCAAAACCCATTTTTCTAACAGCTTTACCACTAATGGTATCAAACATAGAGATGTCAGGTACTTTAGCACCAGGCAACAGGTTACGTAAAATATCCATTTTCTCTTTTATTTTAACCACCGTTTCTTCACTATAAACATCTTTTGCCTTGCCGCTAATAATATATTTATCACAAATATGTACAAATGCTTTTTCAAAGGTGATGGTGTTGCCTTTATTATCAAAACTCATGGTTTTATTGTTCTCAAAACTATGCGTTAAATATCCCAACATAGCATTATAGATCAAGGTTCCTTCGTTGCATCTTGCAAAAAATTTATCAACCTCTTGTATTAAGGTATCTGGATGCTGAATAATAACCGTTTCAAAATATTTTTTAGCCTTATCGGCAAAAAAAGGCGTATGAATTATACGGTTATCATTAAAATTAATTCCATCAAAATAATGACTTTTATAATAATAGTATTGGTAAACACTGTCCGGGCGACCATTTTTTGCTTTTGGAATATCAGTAGGATATTTTTCTTTAGTTAGATTTAAAAAATCGCAAATAAAACTGCCTTTATTCTTCGCATTAAAATCATTTTCAAATTTTGTTGTTTCATCGCTAAATGTCTTTTGCCTTTCTGTTAAAAAAGCAAGGCTATCTTTTTTTCCTTTCGACTCCTCAACAATTTTCGCAAACTCTCTACTTTTATTGGTCATAAATTTCATATAAGAAAACCCTAATTCATTTTCCTTACTTCCTTCTGCCTTTAATGTGTTTACAACATCTGCAAGATCACCTGTAATGGTAAATTTTTGTCCATCATTTACAAAAAGCTGAAAATAGTAGGATGATTTATTTTGACCAACTAATGCATAAACTCCTTTATCAAGATCGGTTTTTCCTTTAAATTGAATTTTTCCGTTTTTTACTTTTTTACAACTATCCACAATATATTGCACGTTCCAATAGTATTTAACTAAATACATAGAGGTGTCGGTGCAACTTTTTAGGTTTAACTTAATATCGTAACCGGATTGAGCTTTTGATGAAAATGAAAAAATAAAAAGTACTAAAGATCCAAGAATAAATTTTTTCATATTATAGTATGTTTAATTATCAAATTTAATGATTGTTTTATCTTGCTTCAAATCTTGTACCAATTTTTTAAGGTTGCCGTTGTAAATTTTGTTAAAATTAAGCTCTAAACTATCCTGCATACTGTCGTACTGCTCAAAATCTATAAAATAAGCATTCTTATATTTTAAAATGTCTTCAGTTCTAGCTATAAATTTTTGCTTATTTTTAAATGGAAGATGTTTTAAACTATCCGTTATTTGCCAAAGCTTCTTAAATTTTAAGATCTGCTTATTACTTTTATTTTTAATAGATGGATAATAAGCTTTAAGATAATTTGCTTGCCTTATCATAAAATTAGTATAGATTTTATTATCAAAATAATTATTAAGGTAATTATTTAAAGCAGTTGTATCATTTTTTAAAAACTTTATGGTTGCTTTGTGGGCAACAAAATTGGCAATGTTTTCATTAAAATTTACTTCATTTGGAGCGTAATAAGTGGCATGAAATAATTCGTGAAATAATAAATTGCATAAACTTCCTTTATTTCTGTTTAACATTGAACTTAGAATTGGATCATTAAACCACCCTAAAGTACTCCATGCCGAAACGCTTCTCATATCAACATCATAGCCCTCTGTTATTAAATGGTTGTATTCTTTTAAAGCCAGTTCGTTCTTAAAAAACCCTTTATAACTAACGGTGCCAATCAGTGGAAAGGTCCATTCGTATGCTTTTAACTCATAGGGTTTGCTTGCCGTGATCACCCATAAAATTGGTGATTGTTTTTGATCATAAATTGTTGTGAAATTTTTTGTTGGAAGGTATCCTAAACTGTCGATCGAATAGGCTTTAATTTTTTCAATGAGCAAACAGTTTTCTTTTTCTTGAATGGATAAATTATTCTGCTGACTATAATCCGAGATAGATTGTGTATTTAATAAAACACCCAATTGCCCTCTGCCCTGATGGATAAGATAAATACTTATTTGATAATTTACCGCGCAAAAAACGGCAAGAATAAAAAATAAATAAGCTAATATTAATCTTATCCAACTAAATGCAACTATCATTGTTTCATATTTGTATCTTTGTGCAACATTCTCAATTATAAAATTAATGTTTAAAAAGACCATATTTTATTTTTTTCTTTTAATTAACGTATTTGCCCTGTCGCAAAAAAGTGACTCAACGTACACAAAACTTAGTCAGGCAGAAAAAGGACTAATTCAAATAGAAAAAGGTTTTTCGAGCCGCAAAGAATCTGATAGAATTGAAGCCAACAAAAAATTTATTATTGCTTGGGATGCTATTATAAATGACCCTAATATTTTAAGCTACTCGTTTGATAGCCTTAAGGGAGTTTCGATACTTAGTCCAAAAGACAAAAAATTTAAACTAATAACGTGGAATTTAAACAAGGATGACGGCACCCATGCTTTTTTTGGCTATTTAGTGGTTAACAACAGTAAGCGAATAAAAACCGGACTTTTCTCTCACAAAACTATAGAGGCATTTGAATATTTTAAATTATCCGATCGATCTTCGCAAATCAAAAACCCCGAAACTTATATTGGTACTACAGACAAATGGTTTGGTATGTTATATACTTCAGTTATAGAGTGCGATGGCTATTACACATTAATAGCTTGGGACGGGAACGACAAACTTGTTCAACGAAAATTTATTGATGTGTTATACTTTAAGCCCGATGGCACGCCCATTTTTGGGAAAGATGTTTTTAAATTCCCTCGTAAAAACCCCAGACGTTTAATGTTTGAATGGAGCAGCGAAGTAAGCATGAGCATAAAGTATAATGAAAAAAATAATCGAATTACTTACAGTCATCTTGCACCAAAATCTGAAGGCGGTCTGCTTGAAGGTCAATTTCAATATTATGGTCCGGATGGCAGTTTTGACGCTTTAGAGCAAAAAAAAGGCAAATGGGTTACGATTGAAGATATTGATGCGCGTAACGAAAAAAACAAAAACGATAAGGCTGAAAAGCCCGACCCGGATAAACAAACACCGATTTTTAAGCCCAAATAAAAAACTAAGTTTTATAACTTTTTTTTGTATATTAGGAGCATAAGAATACATGCATAATAAATTAAAAATAACCCGCTTTTTTTTAATTACTGTTTTAATGCAGTTTAGTTTGGCTATTGCCTCTTCAAATCCAAATAAAGGCAGTTTAAAATCTCAACAGCAGAGTGCTGTTCTTTTTAAAGAAAATAAAGGCCAGGTTTCTGACCAACATTTCAGACCTAGACCTGATGTATTGTTTTCGGGAGTTACCGGTAATTTAGTTTATCATTTAAAGTCCAAAGGTGCTTCTTACCAAATTACAAAAGTTGATGAATGGAGAAGCGATGAGCTTTATTCGCGCAATAATGAAAACAGTTTTGTATCCGCATCCAAAAAGATTCCTGCCAGATCAACAACCTACAGAATAGATGTTAATTGGCTGAATGCGAATTCTAATTGTGTAATTGAAAAAGGAGAAGCAGAACCTGGCGTTGAAAATTATTATACTGCTGCCAACCCTAATGGCATAACAAATGTAAAGAGCTTTAAAGATTTAACATATAAAAATATTTATAACAGTATAGATCTTAAATGGTATCAAAAAGATGGTGCCTTAGAATATGATTTTATATTGCATCCGGGCGCTGATCATAAAAAAATCCAATTAGAAATTTTGGGTGCAGAAAAAATAAGTATCAACAAAAAAGGCGAATTAGAAATAAAAACACCACTTGGTACAATTATAGAGAAAGCTCCTATAGCCTACCAAAATAAAAAAAACATTTCTTGCAATTGGGAAATAAACGGGAATAAAGTTTCATTTAAACTAGCAAATTACGATTCGCGATTATCATTAACCATCGATCCGGCCGTTCGCTTATGGGGAACTTATTATGGCGGAACAGGAATTGAATATGGATACGGCTGCGCTACAGATGCAGGTGGGAATGTATACACTTGCGGTTTTACCCAAACAACTGTAAGTGCTATTATTGCAACGGCAGGAGCTCATCAAACGGTAAGCGGCGGCGGAACGAATGACTCTTTCCTGGCAAAATTTAACACTAACGGTACGCGCCTTTGGGCAACTTTTTATGGTGGAAGTGGTTTAGATGTTGGAACTGCTTGCGCTACCGATGCTTTAGGAAACGTTATCATGGCAGGTTACACAGATTCTAATAACGGAATTGCAAGTGCAGGAAGTCATCAATCCTCTTTAGTAGGAGATGTAGAAGCTTTCTTAGTTAAATTCAACAGTGCGGGTGTTAGACAATGGGGAACATATTACGCAGATGTTTTAAACGAATACGGATATGGATGCGCCTTTGATGGTTCGGGAAACGCCTATTTATCCGGCTTTACAACCTCCGCCGGTGGGTCTTTAATAGCAACGCCCGGAAGTCATCAATCAACTATGGGTGGTGGCATTCAAGATGGGTTTCTGGTGAAATTTAATAGTGCCGGTGTTCGCCAATGGGGAACCTATTATGGAGGAACCGGTAATGATTTTGGTGTTAATTGTGTAACAGACGGAACTGGAAATGTTTTTTTAAGTGGTCGTACAGCATCTACAAACAGTGCCGCTATTTCAACGCCTGGTTGTCATCAACCAATTTCAGGTGGAAATTTTGACGCTTATCTGGTTAAATTTAATAGCGCCGGAGTTCGCCAATGGGGCACGCATTACGGAGGTTTTGGGATTGATTACGGTTACAGTTGTGCAACAGATGCCGCAGGAAATGTTTTTTTATCAGGCTCAACTGATTCAAATAATAGTACAGAAATAGCCACGGTAGGTAGTCACCAAAGTGTTTTTGGCGGCGGATTCGGCGATGCCTACCTTGTTAAATTTAATGCTGCAGGAGTTAGACAGTGGGGAACTTATTATGGTGGAAATAATTATGAAGAAGGAGTTACTTGCACCACAGACATTTCTGGAAATGTATATATGGGCGGACAAACATCATCAGCCACCTCAACCATTATGGCCACCGCAGGAAGCCACCAAGCCTCATTTGGCGGCGGAGCATACGATGCTTATTTAGTTAAATTCAACACCAACGGTGTTCGTCAATTTGGAACTTATTATGGCGAAACCGGCAGTGATTATGGCTTTGCTTTGTCTGTTGATCAAAATTTAAATATTTTTTTAGTTGGATATACCGGTACGAATGGTGGAACTTCAATAGCAACGAACGGTAGTCACCAAGCTAATATGGGAGGAGGAACCTTTGATGCATTTTTAGCTAAATTTTTTGATTGTCCGTTATTAGTTACAGATGCGGTTAACCAAATGAACATTTCATGTAATGGGTTAAATGATGGCGCCGTTACCGCATCGGTTACCAGCGGTGGAAGTAATTTTACTTACTCATGGTCCCCTATCGCGAGCACTCTGCAAACAATAACAAATTTAGCTCCCGGTTTTTATACTTGCGTAATAACAAATACCTGCGGTTCTTCGGCAACCCAAACAGTTCAAATTACAGAACCAACAAGTGTATCGGTAACTGCCAGTTCAAACAATTCAATAATATGTGTTGGCAGTACTACAACCTTAACGGCTATAGGAGTTGGAGGAAATGGATCCTTTACATACACTTGGAATCCCGGATCAATTTCGAACCCTGCTGTAATAAGCCCAACAGTTAACACAACATACACCGTTACTGCGGCCGATGTAAATGGTTGCGCGATTACCACAACATTAACTCAAAATGTTAGTATTTGTACAGCAGTATTTGAACCACTAAATAACGAAACGTCTTTTTTTACTATTTACCCAAATCCCAGTAAGGGCGACATAATTATTGAACTAAGTCAATATTATTTATCAAAGACCAATGAAGATAAAACCCAACTTCAGATCATAAATTCATTAGGTCAGATAATGTTAGAAAAAACTATTAGTAATCAGTTCACCAAGCTAAATCTTGATGAATTAGCGGGGGGAATTTATTTTCTAATTGGACAACATAACGATACGGTTATTAAGCACAAAATAATTATTACTAAGTAAAAGATAACGGAACTAAATGAAAAACCTGGTAATTGCTTCTACAAAAAAAACACCGGAAATTATTTTTAAAACAAACGGTGACCTAATGATCTCAGGAAGTTCATTGCCTTCAAATATTGATGGTTTTTACCAACCATTACTAGTTTGGATAGAAGAATTGATTGCTACATCACCAAAAAAAGTAACGATCGCTTTTGATCTGGAGCACGTTAACACCTCTAGCACCAGAATGATCTTACAAATTCTTAGAACATTAAACGGTTTTAAAAAAGGAAAAGGTAATTTAACGATAGTTTGGAACTATGATAACGAGGATAAGGACATGCTTGAACAAGGCGAAACCTTGCAGCAAATCATAAATAGACCCTTTGAGTTTATTGAAAAAGAAAGCTAACAAAACGATCTTACCTTAGAATAAAAATATTTATTTCCTGAATTATATGATTTGTTATACAATCAAGGCAAAGTAAAAAAATCAAATTTCAAATAGTCAATTATAAATAAACTGTTACTTTCAAATTCTATACAAAATAAAAAAATATAATTTTACAATTATTTTTTTTGTTTTGATCCATTTGAAACATTTCCTTCCAACAGTCCAATTTCTATTTAAAGTCAATCTACCATCAAAATAATCTAAATGATTTAATATTAATTAATCGGCAATACAATGCTAATTTATCGAAACAAACACCCCTGTTAACGAAATTTTACTAATTTTGCTTTGAATTATAAAAAATATAAAAATGAAAAAAAATTATTTACTAGGCTGCTTAGTTGCCGGTGCGTTTGGGATTGTTTCCAATTCAAACGCGCAAGTAAGCACGCAAACATTCTCCTTTACAGGTGCAATGCAAAGTTTTACCATTCCTACCTGTGTTAGTCAGGTAACTATTACTTGTCGTGGTGGTCAAGGAGCAAATGGTGTTAATGGCCAAATTAATTCCCCTGGAGGAACTGGTGGTTTAGGCGCTTTAGTAACTGGAATTTATTCTGTTACAGTTCCAAATACTGTGTTTAACATCTTCGTAGGCGGTTCTGGTAACGTGGCCGTTGGTGGTTTCAACGGTGGCGGAAACGGCGGCGCAACCAATGCTGGAGCTGGTGGTGGAGCCTCAGATATAAGAGTTGGAGGAACAGCTGCTTTGAATAGAATTATTGTTGCCGGCGGCGGCGGCGGCGGCGGAAACGGAGGTTGCGCAACATCAAATATACCTGGTGGTAATGGAGGTTTTGGTGGCGGCGGTAACGGCGTTAACGGAGTTACATCACCAAACGGTGGTGGTGGTTTTGGTGCAGTAGGCATCACTGCTGGTGCGCCTGGAATTGGCTGTAGCGGTTTTTTAGGTTTAATTGGTACTAATGGTTCAACAGTTGGTATTGGTGGAGCTGGTGGAAATGGTCAAACTTGTTGTTGTGTTTCAATTGTTGGCGGCGGCGGCGGCGGCGGCGGATATATTGGTGGTGGCGCTGGCGGCGGCGGTTCTGCTGGCACTACAGGTTGTTCTGGTAACGACAAAGGCGGCGGCGGCGGCGGCGCTGGCGGCTCTAACTTTTTTGGCCCAAGCATTACAACTACTCTTGCTGCAGTTAACGGAACAAATACTGGTAATGGTATTGTAACAATTTCATATAACATTGTAACGCCTACGGTTGCTGTTAACAGTGGTTCAATCTGTGCTGGAAAATCTTTTACAATTTCACCAAGCGGAGCTTCTTCTTATACAATACAAGGCGGATCGGCTGTTGTTACGCCAACGGCTAATGCTACATATACTGTATTAGGATCAACATCACCTGGCTGTGTTAGCTCTGTTGTTACATCTTCGGTTGTTGTAAACGCCTCTCCAACTGTTTCCGTAAATAGCGGTGCGATCTGTGCAGGAAGCTCATTTACGATCGTTCCATCTGGTGCTAGTACTTATACATTTTCAAGTGGTAGCGCTGTTGTAACTCCAACAGCTAATGCTTCATATAGCGTTACAGGTACTAATTCTTTAGGTTGTGTAAGTACTAATACTGCGGTAAGTTCTGTTTCTGTTAATGCCTTACCAACAGTAAGCGCAGTTTCAAATTCTAGTTTAATTTGTGCTGGTCAAACTGCAAGTTTAACTGCATCTGGTGCTAATACTTATACTTGGAATACAAGTGCAACTACATCTGTAATTGCGGTTTCTCCAACGGTAACTACTACATATACAGTAAATGGTACTGCAGCAAATGGTTGTGGCAATTTAGTAACCATCACACAAAGCGTAAGTGCATGTACTGGAATTAATTCAGCTGCTTTAACCTTATCAAACTCTGGATTTATGGTGTTCCCAAATCCAAACAATGGTGATTTTACAATCTCTGCAAATACTGATATAAATTTATCTATTGTAAACAATTTAGGACAAACGGTTAAAGTTATTTCTATTAATGCTTCTAACAATTATAAAGTTTCTGTTTCTAATTTAGCTAAGGGAATTTATTTTGTTGTTGATCAAAATAACAGCCCAATCAATAATCAAAAAATTATTGTTACTAAATAATTTACGGCTCTTTTATTTAAAAAAGGGGATTCATTGCGAATCCCCTTTTTTTGTGTAAAAAAACAAGTTTTCTCTCGGAGTAGGCAGGAAATTTATTATATTTAATCATCTTAAAAAAAAATCTCATGAAAAAAATCTACCAAAGTCTCTCAATTTTATCTTTGGCTGTTTTGTTGCAAAATAACAGCTATGCGCAATGCGCTTCTTCTGCCACACTTGGTGCATCTTCTAACATGTTTACAATAATTCGTAACGGCACAAACCCGATAGCAGCAGATAAAAATTTAAATACAATTGTTTATGTACACAGAAATAATGCTACCGCTTTTGGTGGGCACTCCGGACAAATTAGATACGATGCATCAACTGATGGTGGAACTACCTGGGCAAACAATCTAGGGGTGCTTAATCCTCTAAGTGTAAATGGTACAAATGCTGCTCGTTATCCAAATGCAGCCATCTATAATCCAAGCGCCAATATAAATCCTAATAACGCCTATATTTCTTATATGGGTGCAACAAATGCTACTGCTTGGAATGGACAGGTAACCGGGGTTCGCCAATTAAACGGAACAGGAAATACCGAAAGTTATAATCAAGCTTCAGGCACCAATACCAATGTGTTAATACCTCAATCACTGGTAAAAGGTGCGCCAGGTGTTTTTTGGGCTGTTGATGCAGTTTTTAATGGCTCTGTAACTACAGGATACCGAATTTATAAAGGCACCTGGGGAACAGTGGATATTAATTGGACAACCAATTTTACTGCTCTGCCTCCCCTAAGCACCGCGCTTAATGGAACAGCATCTGTAGGTGATTACAATATTGCTTTTGATCCAACCGGAAATATTGGTTGGATGAGTTTTTTAGGCCACTTAAATACCGGTCCAACTAATTATGCGTTTTATCCTATATTTTATAAAACAACTGATGGTGGAAATACATGGACCGGTCCAATACAAGTGGACTTAAATCAATTTAATTGCGCAACATCAATTTTAACTTCTCCAAACGTAATATCCACTGCTTTCGAGCATGATCTAGCGGTTGATATTAATGGCAATCCGCATATGTTAACAACACTTTGTAACGGAAATAATGCTTATGCGGTATTCTTCGGGTCTACCCACCGCATGTTTGATATCACACAATTAAATGGCGTTTGGAACGCATATGAAATTGCAAATGTAAATGCAGGAAGAGGAACTTGGGGCGTTGCACCAAATGCGGTAACCATGGATATGCAACCACAAATTGCAAGATCTTCTGATGGAAAAAAATTATTTTTTAATTGGACCGATAACACAACTTATACCCTAGGTCAAGCAAATCAAACGCCAAATTTAAAGTCAAGAGCCTTTGATGTAACTACAAATAACTGGACCTTAGTAAAAGACTTTACTGCTTGTAATATAGGTTTAAATGGATTAATTTTATTTCCACATGTGGCCGCAGAAGTATTGGAACCAACGCCTACCACTTATAAAATGGCCTCTGTGTATGCAGAATTCTCTCTTCCAAACGACCCCGTTAGTGTTTCAAATTTCAAATTTTTAGATAACACCACTTATAGCAACAGTGATTTTACAATAGCTCAACCAACAGCAACTGCAACAATTGTTCAGGGCAACAATTTGTTATTATGTCCTACTTCAAGCGCCTCATTAAACATTGTGGGTACATACACACAGGTACTTTGGAGCAATGGAGCAACAACTAATTCAACATCAATAACTACACCCGGTAATTACATTGTTACTGTAAGAAATGGTTGTACACTTGGAGCTGACACTATATCTGTAACTAGCTTAACAGCTAATTTAAATCCAACAGTAAGTACTATTTGTAATGGCAGTTCGGCAACTCTATCGGTAACTTCAAACGCCCTAAGTTATACTTGGGCGCCAAGCAATGCAACTACGCCATCTATTACTGTAAGCCCAACCACAACAACTGTTTATACTTTAACTGCGAGCGGAAACACCTGTACCTATCCTCAAACATTAGCTGTTAATGTAAACCCCGTGCCAACAGTTACGGCAAGCATTACTAACTCAGCTATTTGTTCCGGCTTTACAACCGCTGTAAGTGGCAGTGGGGCTAGCACCTATACATGGACCGGCGGTGTATCAAATGCAGTTCCTTTTTCACCGACAGCCACGGCTTCCTATTCATTAACAGGAACAAGTGCTGCGGGTTGCACTAGCACCAATACAGCAGTACAATCGGTAACGGTTAACAGTTTGCCAACAGTAAGTATTGCGCCTAGTGCAAGTATAGTGTGTTTTGGGCAAACAGCTACTTTAACTGCAAGTGGAGCAAACACGTATTCATGGAATACGACTGCAACAACTCCTGCGATCACGGTAACTTTAAACATATCCACTTCATATAACGTTGTTGGAACAAGCACTAACGGCTGCACAAATTCAAATTCAGTAACCATTTTAGTTACTACTTGCACTGGTATAGAGAATTTATCGCCTACCACTCAAGATCTTTCGTTTCAGGTGTATCCTAATCCTAGTAATGGTGTTTTTTTAATTGAAGTTAAGACAGAGTCATTATACCTAACGCTTTCAGATGTTTTAGGAAAGATTGTTTACCATCAACAATTATTAAATGGCAAACATACTATAGATCTATCTAATTATATGAATGGGTTTTATATTTTAAAGGCCGAAAATAATGGGCATATAAAAACTGAGAAATTGATCAAAGAATAATTAACAATTTTGATCTGTTTCTGAATTTTAGCTGGGGAGAAAAACCTACCATTAATTGGTAGGTTTTTTTGTGATTCGTTGAATGATTTTTTTTTAACAATTAAGAAATTGATCTAAAAATTAACTTTGAAAAATTTTATTTTATACAAAGTTCAAAAAAACTTGTTTTTTAAAATGGCATTATTATCTTTACTTAAACTAAAAAATATTTATTTATGAAAAAAAATTACCTATCCTTTTTAAGGCTTTTATCTGTCCCCGTAATAATATTCGGGACAAGTAATATAAAAGCGCAATGTCCGACCCCAACAATTTCTTCTACCCCATTATCACTATGTCAACCCGGTGGCACAATCAACTTAAACGCCACTGCGGGTCCTGGTTTAGCGATTAACTGGTACACTGTTGCTGTTGCAGGAACTTCAATTGGAACAAGTACATCAACTGGAAACTTCAATGTTAACGCAGCTTCTACTACAACCTATTATGCAGAATCAGTTTCCGCAACGAGCAACACTGTCAATTTCAACTTTACCGGTACCGTTCAACCATATGTAATTCCTGCGGGAGTAACTGTTGTTACTATTCAAACTTGGGGTGCCGAAGGTGGCGGCTCTTCATTAAGCGGTAATACTTCAAGTGGATTAGGAGGCAAAGGCGGATATGCTATTGGCACTTTAACTGTTGTCCCAGGTAATACCTTAAACGTTTATGTTGGTGGCGCAGGTTTATCTTCAACAACGGGCATTGCTTTGGGTGGCTTTAATGGCGGTGGTCAGGGTCACGCATCAAGTGCAGGTGAACCCGGTAATGGTGGTGGTGGAGCATCGGATGTTAGATTGAATGGAAATGCTTTTTCGGATAGAGTAATAATTGCTGGCGGCGGCGGCGGCGGCGGCGAAGATAGCGGCGATCCATTCGGTCATGGTGGTGGCTTAACAGGAGTTGGCTACAACGTTACTTATGATGCTTCACAAACAGCTGCTGGTGCTGGTGGCAGCTTAGGCATTGGTGGCGGTACCGGACAAGGTGACGGCGGCGGCGGCGGCGGCGGCTTATACGGCGGCGGCACGCTTTCTTCCCCTACTATTGGTACTGATACTCAAGGCGGCGGTGGCGGATCTGGCTATATTGGTGGTGTGCAGAATGGCACTCTAATTGCCGGCAACGCTGCAATGACAACTACTAGCGGCATAGGAACTATGACTGGAAATTCAAATAATGGTTTTGTAAGAATTACTTATAGCACTATAGTATGTGTTTCAGCTCAAAGAGGTGCTTATGTTGTAACTGTAAATCCAAACCCAACAATAACCGTAAACAGCGGTGGCGTTTGCCCAGGTAGTAGTTATACAATGTCTCCATCTGGCGCTAGCACTTATACTTTCTCAAGCGGAAGTGCTGTTGTAACACCAACTTCAAATTCCACATATAGTGTAACAGGAACTAGCGCTGCGGGTTGCGTAAGCACTAACGCTGCAATTAGCACAGTAACTCTTAACGCTATACCAACCGTTTCGGTAAATAGTGGCGTGGTTTGTGCCGGAAGTACATTTACAATGGTTCCAACAGGAGCAAATACTTATACATTCTCCAGCGGAAGCGCAGTTGTAACTCCAACTGCTAACTCAACTTACAGCGTAACAGGTACAAATACTCAAGGCTGTGTAAGTTCTAATACAGCAATTAGTACTGTATCAGTAAACGCTGCACCTGCTGTTACTGCAGTTTCAAATGCTTCGTTAATTTGTAGTGGTTCAACCGTAACATTAACTGCTGCTGGTGCTAATACTTATACCTGGAACACAAGTGCTACGACTAACACAGTTGCTGTCTCTCCTTCGGTTACTACTTCTTATACAGTTACCGGATCTGGTGCTAATGGTTGTACAAATGCTATTACTATTACACAATCAGTTTCTGCTTGTACAAGCATTAATGCTAACCAATTATCAAATAGTATAATTTCAGTTTATCCAAATCCTAGTAATGGCGAATTTACAATTTCAACAGATTCAGATATGAATTTATCTATTGTAAATAATTTAGGTCAGGTTGTAAAAGAAATTTCTATCAACTCATCAAACAATTACAAAGCTTCTGTTTCTAATTTAGCAAATGGAATCTATTTTGTAGTTGGAAAAAATAATGATCAATTAA
>JALHPG010000030.1:0-5130 GCA_022842625.1 Bacteroidia bacterium
TAAAGTTTATGTTCTGAAATGAGTCTCATGTTTTTTTGTTTACAAAGATATAAATATTGTCTCAAAAATACACCAAATTTGGTGTAATGGTTATAAACATCTTTTTAATAACTTAGCGCCATGGAGAAAAATGTCTTTACAAAAAAGCTCGCTAAACGCATCTCAAAGGCCAGGAAGGACAATGGAATAACCCAAGTTCAGATGGCTAAAATGTTTAATTTGCCTCAGCAAAACATCAGTCGTTTAGAGGCAGGAATATCTACACCATCTGCATACTTTGTTTATGAAATTGCAAGGGTGCTTAAGGTGCCAGTTGGGGAGTTGATGGAGGTGTAAATTAGTTAAAAAAAAATCTGATACATTTCAGATAAAACTTCAATTATAACTCCAACTTAAATATATTAATTACCCTAATAAACGTAGTTTAAACGGACGTATAAAAGTCTTAGTAGAACTTGAAACAGTAAATTATTAAAGAAATTTAAAAAGGATTAGTAATTAAGCTTAGTTTTTTTATTTTCCACGATGTAATGCACCTCGTTTTTCTCTTTCAGTTATTTCCTTTATAAATTCATCTAAGCTTGGATTGCTTATTTTAATTACTTCAAAGTCAACCTTCTTAATACAATTTGGGTAGAAGTATTCAAAAGGTGTCATCATTGAATCAATTGCAAATTTGTTGCTTTTAAATCTCCCCAAATCAACAATCATTTGATAGATTGTATTTACTAACGTATAACGGGATGTTGTCGTCACTACATTTTCATTATTTAACCTATCTGTAATTTCTTGACTAAATTCAGCTGAATGTGGTGGCTTAAAAGCAAATTCCCATTCACCGTGTTGAACTTTATTTCGTATCGAAAAATTAGGAACAAGATGATCAGTTATAATACCTCTTAACTCCAAATAATTATCAACTAATTCATTGCCTAGATTTCTTCTTTCTCTATCAATTCTCACTGTTTCGCAAGTTTCGTCATTTGCTGGAACAAGATCATAGGCAATAGAAAATACAATTTTTAAGGTGGAATACCATCGTTGATCAAGTGCAGGTCGTTCCAGAAGGTATTCCCTTTGTTTATTTGTAAAAAGATTCTTTTCGTAAAAAAGTCTTTTAATACTTTCTTCCGCCCATGAAACTTGAATACCAGAAAGCACCCTCGACAAAGCTTTTTCTTTTTTTCGAGCTTGTACTTTTTCTGAATGTGAATTATCTAAAGAAAAAACGAAAGCACCATTTCTATCTTTACTCTTATACAACTCCTTAATTTGATTTCTTACCGTATCGAAGCCGATTTTAAGCAACTTGATATTTTCGTTATGATAAGTAAAATATTGTTGAATTTCTTGTTCCGTCATAACTCCAAGTTTTTATCTAGCCCAGCCGAAGAAAAACGTAATCGTTTACCTTCGGCTGGGATTCGAACCCAGCAGACTTTTCAGCCTTGACACCTGTCTCCGCTGCAAAGCAGATCTTTAATGTCTTAATAAATGACATAAATACTCAATGGTCATTTATACAATACCAAATATACAATTTTATATGTTTTAATGTCAAAATTAATTTTTGTATATTTTTAGCACTCAAACATTTCAATTTTCATAATATTATGATGCTGAAACTTACAAAGAAGAATAAGTAGTCATTATTCAGGATAGAAACTAGTGCATTGAATTTTCCGAGTTAATGGAAACTATATCCGTAAAAGTTATTTTTGGTAAACCTTCTATTTTATAAGAAGATTTTTTTACATTCAACTGCTCCTTTGCAATTTTAATAACGGGACAATCTACTAGGTAGCCAAATAAATTAGCACAAAACTCATCCTCGCTTTTATAGTAAAAGTGTTCCTCCAACAATTCAACGTCATGCTCACCTGATGACCATATACGCATTCTGTCGGCATTCAGATACGAAATAAAGTTAGTTATATCGGTTACAGCAACACCTTTAAAATCTAGACCTGAATATACAGGGTAATTCAAAATCACTACTTTAACAATTGTTTTACCTTTTGCAATATAAACTCCTTCGAATGAATTTTGATTATTTATAAGGAAATCTGCTTTTCTGTCAAGCTGTTCAACTGCTTTAGTAATAGTATCGTTTAAAATCTCATGCTTATCTCTGACGTACATAGGATACTTAACGCACTTAACTTCACCAATTATCAAGGTATCGCTGGTTTGAATAAGTAAATCAATTTCCTCTTTACAATTTTGTTTTTTAAAATTTGTCTGCTCGATCAGCCGAAATTTATTGAACTCCCTTTCTTCGATTAGTCTAATTTTACTTTTAAGATGTTTTTCTAACGCTTTTCCTCTGGCGGTTAAACTCTCGTTTGCGGCTTCCAGCCAATAATCTACGAGATAAAAACTGTTTCTGTGAGAAGCTGTAAAATAAGAAAAGTAATAATTGTCACAATCTTTCAAAAGTGGAGTAGCATACAGATTCAACTTGCCATTGCCTTCAAGAGTGGTTAGTCTTATGTACAATTCAATTTCGGAATCCGAGCAGATTGTTACGCTTTTCAAGTAACTTTTTAATACGCTCTTCCTCATTTTCGGTAAAAAAGTTCTTTTGAATGAAACCCTTGTGTCAATTTCGGCGGAAGGCAAACTGTTGTCATAAAACATAGAAGCGAAATAACTCAGTTCTGAATCCATGGATAACAATTTTGAAATAGTAATATTTTGAAGTCCTTTTAATGGTTCATTAAAATAAAATGCATAATAATCTTCAAGTGTAATCTCTTGTAAAAAGGTGAACATTGATTCCTTTTCTGCCCTTTGTCTAAGTTGATATTTAATCGTTCCTCCCGAAATAACTAACTTGTCTAATATCCTTCTTGAAGAACCTTTATGCATCGCATTTCGTAAAAGTGGTGTCCTGTCAAAAAGTAACCTTGTTTTGTCAATGCTTTTTAGGTGTTGGTTCTCGATTATCAATGAGGAGATATTCTCAATTAAGAACAAATCATTTGCCGTCAAGTCAAACGCCAACTCGTCAGGTTTAATTAATTCAATTCTACCATTATGAAACAAACAGCCGTCGTAATGGGTCTTCATTAAATGATATCTGTTTGTTGTCTGCAATATTTTCTCAAACAATTCGAGTAGTTCTTTTTCTGGTAACAAAGGTGCGACCGAATTTTGAATGGGAGCAGCAGATAAATATCGCAAGATCAAATTACCTAATTCCGGAATCGTTTCAGAGAATGCGACAAAGCTTTGTGGGTTATCAGGCATATCCTCACGTAGAAATGTGTCGTAATGCCTGTCAAAAGCTTTGGTGTGGTCTCTATCTGCAAGAAGTGGTTCATACTTTTTTCTTACTGCCAATTCCTGTTCATTCAGGTGTGCAATATTTAGCTGACGTAGTTCTTCGGATGATAAATTAATTTGTTTAAGGTGGGATTGAAGTTCCTCCGAGAGTTTTTTATGAAAAGTGAGATTAAAATACTCCCCCAATTTAATTATACCTAATGCATCAGGCCTTGCCCCAGCTTTTTGCGCTTCAAAATAAAGTTTTTCATTCAACTCTTTATTGAAATTAGCAGTAAAGGGATGATATCCTCTTTCATAACGTATTTTATCTAAATATTTGTTGTCAATTTCGTTTGGTAAATTCATTTTTCTTTTTTATGAGCCAAGGATCAATTTAGACAAATTACTTTCCATTTCCATTTCACTTACAAATCGATACTTCAAGTTTAATTCTTTAATAAAAGGAAGTGGAATTACCTGCGCAGTAAGAAATACATATTCCAAAGAATAACTGTCAAGATCCATTTTCAAATAAGTGTGTAATGCTATTCTGTTGGCGTTTAACCATTCACTTCTTTTGTCAACCCACCGAAGATTCCTTCTAAGGACGAGCTGGCTAAAATATTTGCCGAGATGAACGAAAAAGTTCTGGAAAAAGAGCGTGTTGATGTCCTGATAATGTTACAAAATTAAGAACTATAAATCGCTTTGAAGTTAATAAGCAACTTGATGGATTAGCGATCAAAATAAGTGAAAAACCTTTCAAAGCTCAAATAATTTCTCCATCCGAAAGAGTTAAAGTTGTAAATAAAGCGGTTAACCAATTTTACACTGAGTTAAGAAATCTATTAAACCAATTCAGCTTTACGGATGTACTTAAAAAGCTTTTTATTCTACATGAGTCTGCAATACAAAACAGAGAACATTATAAATTTGAAACTGCGCCAAGAATAGAGTGTTTTCAACAAGCGACAAAGCTCTATTATAACGCCATGGGTAGAAGTCCGGATTCTTAAAACCAAATTCTTTAACGTTTTCGACTTTACCACGATTTATTAGACTAAATGTTGCAATACATTTTCTAGCAACTTCTTCCGTAATTTTAGCGCGTTTTAAAACCTCCGCAACAAAGTTATCCAATGCATCTAGGTAATAAGACCGTTTATTTTCAAAAGCAACTTGTATAGCAGCTTCTGCAACTACAAATAAATCGTCTATATGAAAACCAAATTCTTTTTCAAAGGGATCATCGAGATCTGTTTTTTGATAATCACTATTTTTTTCCTTCTTTTCCTTTCGGAATTTCTTTTTAAAAGAATCTTTTGAATCTTTTACATCCTCAGAAAATTTTGAATCATAAAATGGTTGTATAATCTCATTCGAAAAATCCTTTGATGTTCCTAATCTGCCAGACTCTAAATAAGAGATTTCAACGTCAGCAATCTTAAAGGAGATATCATCACTAACAAAACCCCAATTTATAATATTATACATATAAGCTATTGCCTTATCAAAACTTTCCAAATCAAATTTTTGAGTACCTTGTGATGGTTCAGCAACAATATGCTCTATCAAACACCTAATACTTAAAGAAGTACTAACGTTAAGTTTATTTTCATTTGATAACAATTCAAGGATATTGCGGGCGGAGGTTTTCTTGGATAAATACTTTTTCAGAGATCTTTTTAGTTCCGATAATTTCGGTGAGATCATTCTCATGATTAAGGTGCTAAATTTGATTTCAAATATTATTAATTATAAGGAGGAAAAATGTAAGCTAAACGCTGAAAATATTTCATCAATCATAGAAAAACATATGCCGAGAGGCCAGAAAAAGAAACTACTTATGAGTGTCTTAGA
>JALHPG010000030.1:5140-31702 GCA_022842625.1 Bacteroidia bacterium
AAGCTTTTATCTTAGAGTATAATAAATAGTAAGGATATGCTATATGCGATTGTAAATAATATTAAATCTACTGCGAATGAGACGGGATTACGTGGTATTTGTCCATTATGTAACTCAGAAGTCTATTCCAAGTGTGGAGAAAAGAGAATATGGCTTCCTAATTCATTTGTTAGAATCAATGTTTGATTACAAATTCATGGTGGATCCTCGTAAATTGCAAGCGTTTCATTCAAAGGCGAATGAAATATCGCTTTCAATTGGAACATTTACAACTCAAGAAGGTCATGGAGGTATAGATTCAACAAAAATCAACGCTGTTCTTAAACAAATAAATGACGTTGATTCTAAATTAGGTATCGAAAGTGTTTTTCTTATTGATGCTGATACAGATCAACACGTAAACCCTCCAGGTGGCCCCTTTTCATTGGTTATCCATTTTGCTTTTGCCCATCTTTCCTTTAAAAAAACAGCAATTTCATTAGAGCTACAATTCATTAAACACATTGAATAATAATCACTGCGGTCAGAATTGCTCAATTTCGCTTCTAATGTTTTACTTAATTCAATAACCTCGTGAATATTGCTTAGTATGACATTAGCTAATAAAGCATTTTTATACAATTCAATTTGAATTTCACTCTTTGTAATATTGAATTCAGGTATATCATAGATAATTTTAATTCTTTTTGAAAAACTCATTTTCTCGTTCTGCGATTCACAGATACTTAAATACCTCCCTGACCAAAGCATCTCATCATAAATATTTGATTCATCCTTTGAACGTTCAATATGAGCAAGTATGTATTTTAATGGGTATTGAGGCATCTCCAATGCGTTGATATTTCTACCCCAAGCCTCTATAGCATATTTAAATTGTTTGGTCTCAAAATACAATTCACCTATCACCTCCCATAAATCCAAGTCATGTTCTCTCGCAATAGATTCTAATATTAACGCGAATTCTCTTTTAGATTCAAGTGATGATATTTTACTTAACGTTTTTTTAAGATTAACTATCAATTCCGAGAACCAAGTAATATGGCGTAAAACATCATGTAGTACATTTCTTAATTCATAAAGTTTGGTTAACTCCTCTCTACTAATAGAAAGGTCTTTCATCAAGTTCGCAATAAGAATTCTCAATTCTTGTTTACTGCCACTCAGCGTTTTTGTTGGCGAATTAAGAAGTTGCCCCCAATTTTTTGCATTAAAAAAAGCTCCTGCCGCATCTTCAAATTGCTTGGCCTTCACGAAATGACTACCAGCGCTGTCCCAATTGCCTTTTATTATTTCCTTATGACCTAAACAGCTATTCGCTTCCTCTACTTTACCAAGCATCAAAAACACATTTGATGCAACAATTAAACGTGCAATATTTTTATCAATTATTCCTTGTTGCATATCGACCATTGCATTTTGCAATGCTTCATCAGGCGAACTATCTTGAACATTTGAAAGATTACTTCCTGGCTTAATTGGTAATACATCATTTATATCTTGATATGTTTCCCATCTTTTAACATGCTGTGGTATGGTCAAAAGTGGTTTCCAAAATTTTTCACAACCATTATCGCTGTCAATAATTATCAATTCATTTTGAGCTCTTGTAATTGCGACATAAAGTTTATTGAAAAAGAATTTTTTCTTGAAATCAAATTCATCAGTTGCCCATTTTAATTCACCAAATTCTTTCAAATAGTAATCCGCAAATCCATATACAACCACTTGAGAATACTCTGCGCCTTTAGCGTCAATGCTGCTTTTGATGTCAACAAATTTTTCAAATAGCAAACTCTGAGTTTTAATATACTCATCCTCTTCGTTGAGATCAACGGGAACAATAAATGATTTATACTTAAATTTCTCTTCAAACTGTTCTTTTATACCGCTAGAACCTAGCCATTCTATTGAATGAACCATAGGTATAGGTGCATTTATATTTTCGCGTTTAGCAAATTGCTTTATAACTACATCTTCCTTTAATGCCTCTTTCCTGTAATTTTGAATTATATTAGCTAATCGAACAATTGGTAATAATGATCGATAATTGTACTCAGGATTATATGTAGATCTAGTTTTATCATAAATAAAGTTAGCATCTTCAAAAGCCTCGTAATACATTTGATGCAATCGTGTATCAGAAAAACCAGTAGGACTTACTGTTTGTAATGCATCTCCTGCAAAAACAATTGGCACTTGCTTAATTTCAGATAAATCATATTTAACAAACTCAGATGACTGAATAATAAGCCTAAGTTCTATTCTGCTAAAGTCTTGCGCCTCATCACAAAAAACAACGGTATATTGTTTTGGAATTGGGCCAGGAAAATATTCACGAATTTTTCTAACAATGGTAATTTTATCCCACCAGCCATCTTCGATTAGTTTATCGTAAAAAGGCAAATATGTGGTAACTATTTGATTAAAATTATCCGGACTTACTATTCGAAATTTTGAAGGGATGCCGTTCTCTTCATCAGTATATTTTGCAACTGTATTAATATCATTAAATTCAAAATACCCATAAACGTAAGTGGAAATAACAAACCAAACCTCTTCAGCTGAGTGTTTACGTGTAGTAAATCTAGCGTTGAATTTCTCTTTAAATTTTGCAAAGTCTAAATATTTATCATCATCGAATTGATGCTTTACATCATCAGGTAAAATACCCATTAAAAAATTTCTAAATGAGGAAAAATGATTCCTAATATTATTACGTTCTTCAATCGTTAGACCGGCATTAAATTCAGGATTATTGCTAAGCAAACCAATTATTGACTTGCAAGTATGCTCTAATAACTTATCATTTTCTGTTAAGAAAATAATATCACCTGACACTTGACCTGCACATTTATAAAAATAGACATTGGCAAATAAATAGTAAAGCATTGTTGATTTACCACTACCTGCTTGACCGTTTATATATGCCGGAAATTCAAAATTATTTAGAAAGTGAACTTGTTCAGGAAGTAGTGATAAATTATGAGAGCCATCAAATCTTTGAATTGCAAACCACAATTCGTCATTTTCATTTGTAACAATCCACTTTGGATATGCTCTAAAGGCATCTTTACTGATGTTTAAAACATCTCCTTTGACTTTACCACCTTCTTTACTCAAATTACCTATAGCCTCATCCCATCTATCCTTCTGCTCCTTTAAATGCGCCCCATCATATAAAATTATCTTCCTGCCATCAGCATCATTAAATTCGCTATAAATTATTCCGACATTGAACGGCTCATAGATTGCACTATATATTTGTTCCTGATCATCCAGTAAATTTAGGATTACTTTCGAATTTTTATTTGGTTCTAGAATTGCTCTTAGTGTATCACGGAAAAAAATAACATGCTTTTCCTGTAGACCACCAACTGACCTATTGTTTGAATAAAGTACCCAAGCCTCCCTTTCATATATATCAAAATTTAAAGAGATTTTGAATTCTGAAAGCCATTTTGTAAGGTCAGCTGGTAAGGGTAATTTCTTTTTATCAGTCAGTTTAAATGCAGCAATGTAATCGTTCTTAAATGCTGTCATTTCCTCGTTTGGTAAGAGATTTTGCGATAACCAATCACCTGACCTCAATAACGGATGTGTAACACTGCCCCAGAAGTAGTCAAAACCCTTTTTTGAAATATAATCTCTCACAAATAATACATGTTCACGATTCCCGTTAATCTCGACCCATTCAGATTGAATTATTATTCTACAAGTAAGAGCACCGTGAAATTTCAAAACTAAAATTCCTTTAGTATAAGAATCTATTGAATTAAGTAATTCCGGCTTATCAATGAAGCGAAGCTCACTAATTTTTTTATAAATATGTTGCCTCTTGGAAACGTCAACAGATTTCTCAAACGCCTTTGTATAATGGATAAAATTCATTTTAATTATTTAGGTTTTGTTTGCTAGTTTTTAAAATATTATTAGTTGACTCATCCCACTTGGCATTTTTTTAATGACAAATAACTATTGCCCAATCTGTATAGATGCAGAATTGCCGGTATTTTTACTCTTGTATTTTCGTTAAATGCCATTTCTCTAATTTTATGCTGCTAATAGATCTTTAGGATTAACTTTTAATATTTTTGCAATATCATACAGCGTTTCAATACTTGGTTGTCTTCTGTTTTGAACATAAGAGTTCACCATATTAAAACTCTTGCCCAGTTTTTCTGATAACCAAGTTTGAGTTTTACCTTTTTCTTCGAGCACTTCTTTAATTCTATTCATTGCTATAAACAAGAATTAAATATAAGGAAATCTCTGAACTTATCTCATTAAGTGAGATAAATATTAAGAACTTTTAAAAATAGGCTAAAGCCATCAAAATTTAACACTCTACAATTTTCTATCGGTAAAATTGGAGTAAGGCACAAAAAGTGGCGTTATTATTGGCGCACAGGGCCTATTAATAAAATGTTGAAGGCTAGAGAACGGGTACCGTTCTGTAAATACTGATTGATTTATTGAAAGTGTTTTTGGAATATTTACAGTGAGGCTCACTAAATCAAATATACTAAATACAAACTAAAACTCAAACATCATGAACAAACATGAATTAAGTGCCGGCGATATCGAAAGAGGATTTGAAAAGACCTGCGCTTGCGGCTGCGGGCAAACATTTTTCACTCGAAATCAAAAAAGAAAATACAAAAATGATTACCATAAAAATTTTTTTCACTACAACAGAAAAAAAGAAAGAATGAAAAACAAAACATTAATAGACGACGGAAATTACCATAACTTTTTAGTTATTGAGAAGATGTATGATGAAGGTTTCAGAACTGTTTCGGCAGAGGCCATGAGAATAAGAGGATATAACGAAGGTGTTAATCCTATTATTGGAATTGAAAATGGCAAACCAGCACTTCTCTATAATAATTTTGCCTTAATTAAAACAGAAAATGGATTTATTCAAATTATAAAAATCAGCAAATGGCGAGACAATTCAAGCAAGTAAACTGTTTTGACATTCTAGGAGTAGAATGTAAAATACCAGGCGTTGGGTATAACGCAACATCTCAAGTGGAATATGGTCCGGAACAGGCTCCAATAGATGTTCCTTTACCTCCGAGTAGTACTTTTAAGCATTTAACTAATGGTGGTGTTGTGGAATTAGCCACCCACAAAAATTTTGTTATTAAACCAGAATCTGAGATTGATTGGAAATATTGGATTACCGTTATTTGCATGTTAATCGTGCTAGCTGTAGTTATTTACTTAATTTACAGAGAGTATAAAAAATCGAAGGAAGAGGAGGATAAAAGAAATAAGGATAAATTGTAAGCATATTTTTGGAAATCTAATAACGTAGAAGTAGTTATAGTTTAATGCCAATAACGCAAATATCATCTACTTGTTCTAAATCTCCTCTCCAGTATTCAAAGGTTGATTTCAAATTACTCTTCTGTTCATTGAGTGATTTAACGGATAAGTTGACAAGCAAATCGTTCAATTGTTTGTATTTAAATTTCTTTCCTTTCGGTCCGCCGAACTGGTCTGCGTAACCATCAGTGTAAAGGTAAAGGGTATCTCCTGGATTCATTGAGACTGTCTGGATAGTAAAATTCTGCTTGCGCTCCCCAACACCAACAGGCATTCTATCTGCTTCTAGTTCTTTCAGTATTCCATTCTGTATCAAAATTGGTTTATTGTTAGCTGCTGCGTAGGTAATTTCATTTTTCTTTTGATCAATACAAATTAGAATTCCATCAAAACCATCCTTTTGCCCATCCTTACTAATCGTATTAGTTAATCGCTCTCGCACAAAATCAAATACTTTATTTGGTCGTTCAATAACTTTTTCGTTTATAGCTTCTGCAAGGAAACCGATATTAAGCAAACTCATGAATGCTCCGGGAACACCATGACCCGTAGAATCACAAACGGCCAAATAGAATTTATCCTCTTGTTTGGTTGCCCAGTAAAAATCACCGGAAACAATATCTTTAGGATTAAAATAAACAAAATGGTCTGGTAAATTATTTATTAGAAACTCATCGTGCGCAAGCAGTGTGTATTGAATTCGTTTGGCGTAATTTATTGAATCGAGAATTTCCTTTTGTTTTTCTTCGATAACGTGTTTTTGCTGTTGAGTTTCTTTTTCTTTAAGTTCAATTACTAACTTTTGTTTCTGAGTTATCTTGAATCGGTTAAAAATAAACCCAGCAAATACTATAACTAATACTAGCCCCCCATACAAGAAAAGTTTTTGTGTTCTTTCCTGTTTAACTTTTAACTCGCTTGATTCAAGTTTAAGCCTTGAATTATTTATTTCGGCGACCGACTTAACACTATCTATAGCAGCCTTTTTTTCATAATTTATCTTAAACTCTTGTTGGAGACTTGTGCTGAGATTTTCTCTTCCGAAAAGGCTATCCTTCAAAAATTCATACCTCTTGAAGTATTCCAATGCTAATTTATAACGACCTGTTTTTTCAAATATGACGCTTAAATTATAATAACAATCTGATAATTTAAATTTATCACCTAGTGTGGAAGCAATTACTATACTTTTCTTAATATAGTTTTCAGCTAAATCATACTTTTTAAGTTGTGAGTATCCATTTGAAATGCAAGTAAGTGCTAAACTTTCTTTTTCTTTATCACCAGATTTTTTAGCGTTTTCTAGTGCTTTATTGTAAAAAGATAGCGCCTTCTTGTAGTCGTTTACGCACTCATATGTTCGTCCAACTCCTGTTAAATCGAAAGCTGCTCCTGAAATATCTCCCGTTTCTTCACAAATTGTAAATGCTTCTAAATAATACATTCGTGCCTTCGAGCATTCATTTTTATTCATATAAACTTCTGCTATCCCGCCCAATATTTTATTTATACCTGCCCTTAATTTTAATTCTTTTGCTAGGGCTAGAGCTTTAGAAAAGAATTCCAAGCTTTTATTATTCTCTCCTAAGTTTTTATATACATATCCAATATTATTATATGCCCTCAATAACTGATCCTTATCTCCCAGGTCCTTTAGTATAGAACAAGATTTGTAAAGAAACTCAAGGCTTCTGGGATAATCACTTAAAGAACCGAATAACGTTCCAAATCTCCCATATAGTTTGCTTTTCAATATTTTTACCTGGATATTTCCCTCTTTAAATTTTCTAGGATTTTCAAGAATCATTTTGGCCCTTTCGTAATGGTCCAAGGTTATTGCGTAATTACCTAAAATAAATTCATCATTACCAATGACCATCAAAATTTCAGCCAACTGAAGATCGTTCATGTCTTTTTGTGCTAGCAATAAAGCCAAGTCATGGTAATAGGCAACTGAATCTGAATTCGTTCTTGAATACTTATTTCCCAAACTTACAAGTTCAGTAAAGGTGATTGTTTGACTTCGCATGATTTCAGGAAAAGAAATCGAGATAATAATGCAAAAATATTTGATTAAAAAAAATGGCTTCACAGTAATTGTTTAATACAAAGATAAAATAATACTTGAATAGTCAGCTTATAAGCTGACTATTTCTATTAAAAGTTTCCGTTTTTTGAATATGCTCGAAGCAGAGAAATTCTATAAAAAGGTGGGTGTGAAAATTAAGAAACTTCGTTTAGAGAAAAAAATGAAGCAGATTGAATTGGCATATGATTGCGATTTTAAGAAACAGACTATGGCGAAGATTGAAGCTGGTAAAATGAATCTAACATTAAAAACCTTGATTAAGCTCTCGGAAGCATTGAATACGACACCCTCAAATATTTTAGATGTCTAAGCCTTAGTAAACTTCTGCTTATCAAATTTTCACTCTCAATATTTATACTACAATTTACTTCTGAGCGCTTTTAATTTTTTCTAATACTTCTGTTTTTTTTCTTCTTGCAACATCAAATGCTTTGCCATCAATCATTTCAATTATAAATGGATCTCCTTTAGTATAATGTTTAATATGCCTTGCATTAATTATAAAACTCTTATTTATTCGTATAAAACTTGAATTTTCACTAAAATACTCTTCAAAATCTTGCAAATATTTCGCAGTTAAATACGTTTCACCATTCGTAGTATAAATGTTGCTATATCTTCTTTCACCTTCAATATAAGTGATTTGCAACTCACTAATCATTTTTACTTTATCGTTAGAATGTATTGCAATTTTCCTGTCAGTAATATCAGTTTCAAGATTGTGCAATAAATTGATAACAAGTGCACTTTTGTTTTCCTTGTCTTCAATTGTTTTTACCGCTTTATCTATTGCAATTTTTAAATCTGAGAGCTCAATGGGCTTTAACAAATAATCCAATGCACTAAATTTTATTGCATTAATAGCATATTTGTCATAGCTAGTAACAAAAATCACTTCAAAAGGAACGGATTCAAATTTCTTTAAAAGATTAAAGCCATTACTTTTTGGCATTTGTATATCCAAAAAAACTAATTGTGGTTTGTAAGCGTTTATTTTCATAAATGCTTCATCAACATCCGCAGCCACATCCACTACTTTTATCGATTCATGCTCAGTTAAAAGTTTTTTTAAAACATTTCTACTGTTTGCTTCATCATCTACTATAAGTGTTATTATTTGACTATGCTCTTTCATGTTCCTGAAAATCTAAAGGTAAAAATACTTCTACCCTCGTTCCTATTGCATTATTATTTTGATCATATAAATCGTGTATTTCAACTTTTATTCCATTTTGCCCATATGTTTTATTAATCATTTGAAGCCTTTTTTCCGTTAACTTCATGGCAATTGGTCTGTGAAGTGAATCCTTTTCATATGACCCAGCTTTTAATCTTCCAATACCATTGTCTTCAATAATAATTTTCATTAAGTTGTTACTCCTAGTAAATTCAATTTTTAATGTTCCGGGGCGTTCGTTTTTTAAATTCATTAACCCATGCCAAATAGCATTTTCAACATAAGGTTGAATTAGCATGGGAGGTATAAACAAACTTTGTACGGACAAATCATCCTTAATAGTAAGATCAAACAAAAAGGAGTTTTCAAATCGTAATTGCTCTAATTCGATATAAGTTTTTAATAGATCTATTTCTTGATATAAAGGAATAGCTAATTCCTCAGTATTATTTAATACCATTCGTATTAATTTACTAAACTTTGCCAAATAGGAATACGCTTCCTTTTCCTTTTTATCTAAAATGAAACTCTGAATGCTATTAATTGAATTAAAAACAAAGTGTGGATTCATTTGTGATAACAACATTTTTTGCCTCAATAAATTTGAATTTTGAATCTCAATTATGTTTTTTTGCTTTTGATTTTTATTTATAAACAGCGCAACTAGGACCACCACAAACAAGATAATTGCTAAGATAGCTATCCAGCTTTTTCGTTTAGTGTTTTCTAATTCAATGGTACTATTCAATTTAAATATTTCCTTCTCATGACTTGAGTTTAAAATCAGTTCCTTTTTTTCAAATTCATATTTCAATTTGGTTTCGATAACTTGCTTCTTACCCTCAATTTTCAATAAACTATCTTTTAAAGTCGAATACAATTGATAATATTCTAACGCTAGTTGGTAATTTTTAGAAACTTTATAAGCTTTAGATAAGAAGGCAGCAAATTTCATTTGTTCATCAATATCTTTTTCTTTGGACTCAATATCAAATGCTTTTTTGCCATATACTATTGCTTCTTTAATCTTTTTTTGATCATAGTAAATAGAGGCCATTAAATAGTACCTGTTTGATAAAATATCCAAATTATTAGCCTTAATTGCTAATGCCATGGATTTTTCAAGATAGTATTCGGCTTTTTTTAAATCTGATTTCGAATAATGAATAAGAGCAAAGCTATAATTTAAAGATTCTTGAGCCCTTTTGCTATCTATACCGCATTTGTTAGATAGTTCAATACATTTATTAAAATAGTCTATAGCTTCGTCATAGTTTTTAGTACTAATATAGGTTATGCCTATTTTGTTTAATGCGTCAATCATCAAAAATGAATTATTGATGCTTTTGAAACTGGCGTATGCTTTTTTTAAGTATTCAATAGTCAATACATAATTTTGTTGAACATGATAAAGTCTACCAATATACAGATATGTATCGCCTATTCCTTCGGCATTTTTTTCCTTTTCGAAATTACTAAGCGCCTTGTAAAATAATGCAATTGCTTCTTTATACAATCCTCTATTAGTTAAGATACCACCCTTGCTAATTTGACAATATCCAACTGTTTCTAAATTTTCAAAATTTACGTCAAGTGCTTCGCATTTATCATAGTAAAAAATGGCACTATCTTTTTGGCTTCTATCCGATAGAAAAACGGCTTTGTTATAATATCCATCAATTGCAAAAGCTAAATATTTTTTTGAAAGCAATGATTTAGGTTTAGCTAGTTTTAGATTGACTTCCGCCATTTCTATCAATCTATTATTGTAAAAATCATTTTCGGGTGGTGAGGTATAATTTGTTAACTCATTTAATGCGGCTAGCCGAATAGTGTCGTGCTGCTTCCCATTAAAAACAAATAATAAGGAATCTATGGTTTTTTGCTGCGAAAAAGCGCTAAGTGAAAAAAGCAAAAAAAGATATTTAAGCATAAGCGAAAGTAATAAAATTAGATTTGTTAAATACAAGTTTCGCATTTTGCATTAAAATGTGCTAAAAATGTTCCTAACGGCTAGGCATTTTTGTAGATAGCCTATACTTTAGGCTAAAAGAAGTGAATAATCGAAGCTAAAACCCGGAAATATTTAATTCAAAACTTGGTGATTAAAAAAAAATAAATGTAATGAGTAATTCAACTTGGGGTCGTCAATTTGATACAAAAATTGGAAATATAGTTATGATTAAGTATGTTTAAGAAGTGAAAAATAATTTCTTTATACTATTTCTTTTTCCTTGTTTTTTATTTGGACAAAACAAAAAAATCGACTCCTTAAAACTTGTCCTTAAAAATGCTAAGCACGATACTATAAAATGTATAACACTTAAGTTGTTGTATAATGCAGCGCCTGATAACAAATTTAAAATGGAATTTCTTAGTCAAAGATTACAAATAGCTGAATCTAATCTTTCTAAGAAAGATCAAGGGCTCAAAGCCTTTTTTCTAAAACAAAAGGCAACTTCTTTAAACAATATTGGGCTAATCTATTTTGAGCAAGGTAACATTCCAAAAGCGCTTGAATACTATAACCAAAGTTTAAAGGCTAAAGAAGAACTTGGGGATAAACAGGGATTAGCAAATTCGCTCAACAACATTGGTAACGTTTATAAAACCCAAAACAATATTCCAAAGGCATTAGAGTTTTATCAAAAGAGCTTGAAACTTAAAGACGAGATTGGGGATAAACCCGGAAAAGCTGCCACATTAAACAATATAGCTATGATTTACAGAGACCATGGCGATGTAAAAAAAGCCTTAGAATATGTTCACAATAGTTTAAGAATCTATGAAGAGATTGGAGATAAATTTGGAATAGCTACTGCATTCTGCAACATTGGAATTATTTATAAAGACCAAGGCGACTATACAAAAGCGCTAGAGTCTTATAATAAGAGCTTAACTTTAAATAAAGAAATTAAGGATAAACAAGGGGTTGCTAATCTATTAAATAACCTAGGAATTATGTTTAAAGATCAAGGCAACAACCCAAAGGCCTTAGAGTATTATTATGAGAGTTTAAAAACTAAAGAAGAGATTGGGGATAAATTTGGAATCGCCACCTTACTAAACAATATTGGTGCTATATTAAAAGAACAAGATCAAATACCAAAAGCCCTTGAACACTTTAAAAAAAGCTTGAAGATTAGTGAAGAGATTGGAGATAAAAAAGGGGAAGCCATAGCACTATGCAATATTGGGAATTTATTGCTAGCCTTAGGTAAAGTCAAAGAATCTTTTGATTATTCTATTAGAAGTCTTCTTCTTTCAAAAGAACTAGGGCATCCTATAAACATTAAAGATGCAGCAGCTTGTTTAAAAGTAATTTATTCGAAACAGAACAAATACAAAGAAGCCTTTGAAATGTTTGAACTTGAGATTAAAATGAATGATAGTATAAGTAATCAGGAAACTCAAAAAGCAGCCATAAAAAAACAAATACAATACACCTATGAGAAAAAAGCAGCTTTAGATAGTGTGGCACATGTTAAAGAAAATAATCTTAAGAATGCTGAAATTACTGCAAGGAAGGCTGAACTAAAAGTAAAACAAAATACGCAATACGGACTATTCGCAGGTCTAGCATTATTATTAATATTTGCTGGATTTATGTTTAATCGTTTTAAAGTTATTCAAAAACAAAAACAAATTATTGAAATAAAAGAAAAAGAAACTCAACAACAAAAGCACATTATTGAGGAAAAACACAAAGAAATAACAGACAGCATTAATTACGCAGAGCGAATTCAACGGAGCTTTATAGCCACTAAAGAAATTTTAGATCAAAATCTGAATGACTATTTTGTATTGTTTAAACCTAAGGATGTTGTAAGCGGAGATTTTTACTGGGCAAGTAAATTGAATAATGGAAAATTTGCCTTTGTAACTGCTGATAGCACAGGTCATGGAGTGCCAGGAGCAATTATGAGTTTGCTTAATATTACTAGTTTAGAAAAAGCTGTTGAAACATTAAACGAGCCTTCTGAAATTTTAAACGCAACGCGTAAAACAATTATTGAACGTTTGAAAAAAGATGGGAGCGAACATGGCGGTAAAGATGGGATGGATGCAAGCTTAACTGTTTATGATTTTAAAAACAAAAAATTAGTTGTTGCCTCAGCAAATAATTCTGTTTGGATTATGAGAGGTGCTGAAGTAATAGATATTAAAGCAGATAAAATGCCTGTTGGAAAACACGATAGAGATAATCTTTCATTTACACAACATGAAATTGATTTACAATCAGGTGATGTAGTTTATGCTCTAACGGATGGTTTTCCCGATCAATTTGGGGGGCATTTAGGTAAAAAATTCATGAGTAAAAATTTAAGAGAATTATTATCTAAAAACGCCCATTTACCAATGCAAGAACAAAAAAAACTTCTTGAAACCACTTTCAAAGACTGGGCTGGAAATCTCGAGCAAGTTGACGACGTAACTATTACCGGCGTTAGAGTTTAATTTTGAGCTAAAAACCGCTTTAAATCATCTAGTAGAATTTGTTATTTCATTTCAAAATTCTTCTCAGTTATTTTCTTTCTATTTCAGTTGTTTTTTCAGAAAAAAATCAAAACCACTCAAATTGAGCCATATTAATTGTAAAAACAGCTTGTAATAATCTTCAATAGTACAACTGCAAAAAATTAAGCTTGTTTTTAGCTTAAGTCTGTGCTAAAAATGTTCCTAATGGTGGTGTTTTTTTTGAGTAAGCGAATACTTTTACCCTGAAATCGGTGCTTCTGGACAGAAAATTACTAAATACTAAAATTATGAAAAAATTAAACTCAACCATTCCCTTATTCTTTTTAACAATTCTGTTGGTTTTACAGGTAAACGCAGGTGTTACCATTAAGGGTAAACTATCAAACAACCCGAACGGCTTTGCCGCAAAAAGCGCAGTCGGAGTTAGTTTTACGGAAAACAAAGGCCAAGTGCACGATCAAAACAATAAAGCGCGGCCTGATGTATTATTTGGTGGTACCGATGGGAATTTAGTATTTCATTTAAAAAACAATGGTATATCTTATCAGTTAAATAGAATTGATGCATGGAAAGAAGTAGAAGATGAGCGTAATAAAGTAAAAAGAAAACAAATTGATAAAAGCACCATTTATAGATTAGATATAGAATGGTTAAATGCAAATTCTAATACAACATTAACAAAAGGAAAAGCCATTGAAGGATTTGATAATTATTATTTTGAAAACTGCCCCAACGGTGCTTTAAATGTGCAAAGCTTTGAGGAAATAACTTACCAAAACATTTATAGTGGTATTGATTTAAAGTGGTACCAAAAAGATGGCCATTTAAAATATGATTATTTAGTAGCTGCTGGCGCCAACTACAAAAATATACAGCTACAATTTAGTGGTGCTAAAAGTATTAAACTAAATAACAAAGGCGAATTAATTATAGCGACGCCGTTAGGAAATATTATAGAACAAGCTCCTTTAGTTATACAAAACAATAAAACATTAATTGCAAAATGGGTAATAAAAAACAATACAGTTGGTTTTGAAATAGAAAATTTAAATAACACACTACCTTTTATTATTGATCCAGTAGTGCGAGCTTGGGGTACATACTATGGTGGACCAGGCGATGAAGATGGATATGGGGGATATAACTCATCAACCGATGCGTCGGGAAATGTTTATATGGCGGGTTATACGAGTTCAAACACAGGTACAATAATAGCAACTTTCGGAAGTCATCAAACCTCATATGGTGGAGGTATTTTGGATGCATTTTTAGTAAAATTTAATTCGGCTGGTGTAAGGCAATGGGCAACTTATTATGGAGGATCGGGTGAAGATAATGGGTATAGTTGCATAACCGACGCAACTGGAAATGTTTATCTAGCAGGTTCAACAACTTCTAATTCAGGCACAACAATAGCCACTCCAGGTAGTCATCAAGCTGTTTCCGGGGGTGGGTATGATGCCTATTTAGTAAAGTTTAATTCGGGTGGTGTAAGACAATGGGGGACATATTATGGAGGATCAGGATTAGATGAATTTTATAGCTGCGCAATAGATGTAAGTGGAAATGTTTACGTAACAGGAACTTCATCTTCAACTGTAAGTGCTGTTATGACAACTGCCGGAAGCCATCAATCAGTATTTGGAGGTAATACCTATGATGCTATTTTGGTAAAATTTAATTCAGCTGGTGTAAGGCAATGGGGAACATATTATGGAGGATCAGCATTGGATTATGGAATTGGCTGCGCAACCGATGCAATTGGTAATATTTATATAGATGGCTTTACATCTTCGTCTACTGGCACAGTTATAGCCACGGCTGGAAGCCATCAATCGGCTTATGGTGGTGGTACTCAGGATGGTTTTCTGGCAAAATTTAATTCCGCAGGTATAAGGCAATGGGGAACGTATTATGGTGGTTCATCATCTGACATTGGATTTGCATGCTCAACCGATCTCAGCGGAGATGTTTATTTTACGGGTTACACGGCTTCTAATACTGGTACATCAATAGCTACTGCTGGAAGCCATCAATCGTCTTATGGCGGTGGTAGTAATGATTGCTTCTTGGTAAAATTTAATTCGGCTGGTGTAAGACAATGGGGGACATACTATGGTGGATCAGGAGCATCTGATTATGCAAGTAGATGCGTTAATGATGCTTCCGGAAACGTTTATTTAGCAGGTCAAACAAATTCAAGTGGAGGTTCAATTATTGCTACTGTTGGCAGCCATCAATCGGTTTTTGGTGGTGGTACAACCGATGGTTTTTTAGTAAAATTTAATTCGGCAGGTGTAAGGCAATGGGGAACATATTATGGCGGTTCGGTAAATGAATACATATATGGCTGTGTAATTGACCCTACAGGGAATGTCTTTTTATCGGGATCTACCTCTTCTAATGCAGGAACAGACATAGCTTCTGTAGGTAGTCACCAGGCTGTTTATGGCGGGGGATCATTAGATGCCTTTTTAGTAAAATTTAATGATTGTTCAGTACCATCCAACCCTTCAGGAAGCAATCAATCTATTTGTGCAACTAATTCAGCAACACTAAGTGCAACTAGCGGCACAGCAACCATTAATTGGTTTGCAGCGCCTTCGTCAACTACAGTTTTAGGAACAGGCACTACTTATATTACCCCAACGCTAACTGCTGGCTCATATACTTATTATGCCGAGGCCTTTACATGTGTAACAAGCGTTACAAGAACAGCAATTACTGTTACAGTAAATGCCAACCCTGTTATTTCGGTAAACAGTGGTAGTATTTGCAGTGGCCAATCATTTACTATTACTCCTTCAGGAGCTAATACCTATACTTTTCAAGGTGGTAATGCAATTGTGAGTCCTACAGCCAATGCAAGTTATACTGTAATTGGCACAAGCACTGCTGGTTGTGTGAGCGCAAGCTTTGCAACAAGTAATGTAACGGTTAGCGCTAGTCCTATCATATCAGTAAACGGCGGTTCAATTTGTTCGGGTAATACCTTTACAATTATTCCGGGCGGCGCAAATACCTATACATTTTCGAGTGGTTCTGTAGTTTCTCCAACAATAACTTCAAGCTATTCTGTTACTGGTACAAGCACTACTGGTTGCGTTTCTGCTTCAGCGGCAATCTCCAACGTAACGGTTAACGCCTTGCCAACAGTAAGTGCAACAACAAACAATACTTTACTGTGCATTGGTCAATCTGTAATACTAAATGCAAATGGTGCTGCAACATATACATTTAATCCTGGCGGAGCAGGTGCAAGTATTTCAGTTTCTCCAACAGTAACCACCAATTATACAATTACAGGCACTGATGCACTTGGCTGCTCAAATACTTTTGTACTAACGCAAAGTGTGAGTGCTTGCACAGGGATTAATTCATTAGTTGAAAATGATAAAGAACTTAAAATTTATCCTAACCCTTCAAATGGAATAATTACAATTTCTGGAATTGAACAAAATACAACAATTAGTATTTATAATACTATTGGAGAGTTAATTGAATCAACCTACACAGAAAAATATAAGGTAACAATTGATTTATCTGAATATTCAAATGGAATTTATTTTATTAAAATAAAAAACAGTAACGGAGAAATAATTCAGAAATTAATTAAACAATAGCCTAATAAAATAAAAATCTGAAAATAAATAATAATTAAATCGAAACAATAAACAAAAATTAAAACTATGAAAAACATCAAAAAAACTCTAGGTATTACCGCTTTAGCATTATTGTGCACAATGGGAACTGCTCAGGAAAAAGCACTAGACTTAGATTTTACAACATTTAATTTAACACCTGCTGTAACCATGAGTTCATTGCTTAATGGAACAAAAACTTATCCTAAAGGATCTTCACAATTTGAAAGTTATACTGCCTCTTTTATTCCTAATAAAAAGAAGGATGGTTCAATGGTGAATACTATTACTGAGCAAGCTGAGTTTTTAAAAATTAAAGTATATAAAGGAACTGAATTTATAGATTATTTTGAATACGATGGCGGTCAAACATTCGATGATTCAAAATTGAGAAAATTCGATGCTCCTTCGAGTCAATATAAAAAGAATGGAGAATGGGCAAATGGTACAAATGTTGATTTAAAAAAATGGGGAGTAGGAAATTACCGTTTAGAATTTTTTGCTGGCTCTAAATTATTTTACAATTTTGAATTTGAAGTATATAAAGTAACTAATACAGACCCTTACGCTGAGCTCAACGAGATGTATTTAAGTAGAGGTCCTTGGGACAAATATTCATTCCTTGAACAACAAAAAAGTGGCAACATGATATTTGGATTCTACTTACAGCATGAGAAATTTCAACCAAATGCTGCCGATGCTAGAAAAACTTTAATAGATGTAAGTTGGACTATAAATGTTACTAAAGACGGAAAACCTTTTGCAACACAATATGATCCTAAAAAACCCCGCAAGGATAAAGTTGAACGCGCTTCATGGAAAGCAGTTACAACAGCCTTAATGCTAGCAGGCGGCACAAAGGAAGTTCAACTTGCAGATTTTACAGATGGTGCTTACAAAATGGAAGTAAAGGTAGATGTAGAGGCAAAGCCAAGAATTTACAATTTTAAGGTAGCAAATGGCAAAATTGTTTTAATAGACGAACAGGATAGAAGCAAAAATACTGATCCTACCAGATTAGTTGAAGGCTGGAACAACTTTTATTGGTTTAAGCTTAAATAAAACTAAATAGTTAAACAAATAAGATAATCACTACCTGTTAAATTGTGCCTGTAAATGCCTTCCACATTTACAGGCATTTTTTGTATGGCAAAGTTTAGTAATAAAAGCAATTTTTACTTCTATTTTGAGTATTTTTACTCTTGTGTTGAGTTAAAATGTTTACAATTGGAAAGCATATGCCAAGCGGGTAGTTAACAGTAATTTTACACGACACTCTGGAAACATTGACATACAAACAAAATGAGAAAAAATATTATCCTAATTTGCCTTTTCTTAACAACTTTATTCGCTTATTCACAGGTTGACAAAAATTCTAACCTATACAAAACAATCCTGTCAAAAGACAGTTTACTTTTTAACATTGGTTTCAACACTTGCGACATTTCGCAGTTTGAAAACTTGTTGAGTGAGAAATTTGAATTCTTTCACGACAAAGACAGTATTTCATACAAAAAAGAATTTTTATACAATTTGAGAAATGGGTTGTGTAAATCGCCAACAACTTACCAATCACGACGAGAATTAGTTTCAGAAAGTACAGAAATTTACCCACTTTATAAAAGCAAATTATTGTACGGAGCAATTCAAACTGGAAATCATAAATTCTATGAGACAATTGCAGGTAATAAAGAAACCTTTGCTAGTTCTGCAAAATTTACTCACGTTTGGCTATTAGAAAACGGGATTTGGAAATTAACTAAAAGTTTGAGTTATAACCACCAAGATAACGATATTGCTAACTACCAATCCTCAATTTTTGACAACGATACTGAAATAGAAAAGTGGTTAATAGAAAACAAAGTACCGACTTTAGGAATTGGAGTTATTAAGGACGGGAAATTGCAACAAGTAAAAGTATTTGGAGAAATCAAAAAAGGCATATCAGCACCATACAACACAATCTTTAATGTGGCTTCACTAACCAAACCTATAACAGCAATGGTAACTTTAAAATTAGTGAGTTTAGGAAAATGGAATTTAGATGAACCAATTTATAAATATTGGACCGACCCAGATGTTTCAAAAGACAAAAATTGTAAGATACTAACAACAAGACATATTTTAAGCCACCAAACAGGCTTTACCAATTGGCGTGGAAATAACAAAGACGGAAAACTACATTTTGAATTTGAACCAGGAACGAAATATCAATATTCAGGAGAAGGTTTTGAGTATTTGAGAAAAGCATTAGAAGCAAAATTTCATAAATCTCTCAACGAATTAGCAAGTGAATTGATTTTTAAACCACTACAAATGACAGACACCAAATATTTTTGGGACGACAAAACAGATAGTTCAAGATTTGCAATAGGTTATGATGAAAAAGGTGTTGAATACGAAATAGAAAAAAATAATATTGCAAATGGTGCAGATAATTTATTGACAACTGTTGAAGATTATGGAAAATTCTTGGTGAGCATATTAAGTCGTGAAGGTTTAACAGAAAAAGTCTTTGATGATATGGTATCGCATCAGGTCGCAACAAAAAAGGACAAATATTTTGGACTTGGATTTGAATTATATGATTTTGGAAAAGGCGAATATGCTATTTCACACGGTGGTGCAGACAAAGGTTGTCAAACAATAGTATTTGTTTTACCAAAAACAAAACAAGGTTTAATTGTTTTTACCAACGTGGATAATGGCTACAAGGTTTATGAAAAATTATTAACACATTACTTGGGAGAATACGGAAATAAAATTATTGATATTGAAACAAAATAAAAAAATACCGCTAACACGGGTTTGGCAAAAGTGGCGGTTCAGCGCTCCGCAGACATATTTGTGGTTAATCAAGTATTGGTTTTCCGAATCAACATTTGTGGTAAAAATCGCCACATTCGCCAAGCCCGAAAACGTTATAACCAATAAGGGCGGACAGACATTTCGGTAAAAAAATAATATCTTCGGAGAACAAATTTCCTCAGACAAAAGAAAAGCAACCATGATAGAGTTCCCAGAATTAATTACAAATAAATTGACGTTAAGGAAAATCAAACCGAACGACATTCCTTCATTACTAAAATATTGCAACAATAAAAACATCTCCGAACAAATAATCAATATACCTTACCCTTACCTTGAAGACGATGCCATTTTTAGAATGAACTTTGTTCTTCAGGGATTTAGAAACAAAGAGCGTTACGTTTTTGCCATCTCGCTAAAAGACAGCGAAGAATTAATTGGAGAGATTGGATTGCACCTAGACAAAGGTAACAATAGCGCTCAATTCGGTTATTGGATTGCTGAACCTTTTTGGGGTAAAGGAATTGCGACAGAAGCTTTGGCAGCAATTCTAAAATTCGGCTTCGAGACATTGCATCTCAACAAAATTTATGCAACTCACTACATAGACAATTTATCGTCTGGAAAAGTAATGCTAAACAATAAGATGATAAAAGAAGCTGAAATGAAAGGACATTATAAAATTGACGAAGTTTATAAAGATGTTATTCAGTACAGGCTGACAAAAAAAGAATACGAAGAATTGAATAGACGTTAGACTTTTTATCGGCAGACACTTCATCTGGTTTTAAGTAAATTAGGTTTTACCTTTCAAGAAACTTTTTAATATGAAGGCAACCCAACAGATTGGTTTGAATTAAAAAAGAAAGATTGGAATCTAAAGAGCAAAACTGGTAATAGCGCTCATTAAGCATTAAATTTTTAGAATATATAAAGAATATGATTTACAGACAAGGAACAAGTGATGATTTGCAGGGTTTAAAAAACTTGGTACTCAAATCGTGGTCTCCATTTCAAAATCAGTTAACGGAAGAGCACTGGAATTCACTCAGTAAAGCCATTTCTAGCGTAGATAACAGGTTTTAGTATATAATAATCGGAAAATAAAGCGGTTTTTACACGTTATTTCTATGCTAAGGGTATAGAAATTGGACCATGAACTGTCTTTACAACTTGGTTATCTTTTATTCAGAATATGTTTAAGAATTGTAGTGATTTTAGCCAAATCTTGCCTAAAAGAGTTCGAGAATATGCTCACTGTCTTCCACTGAACAAAAGCCCCTGATTATCAGGGGCTTTTTTGTTTATAGGCGAAGAGACCTCGAACTCTATTATTGAATTTTATGAACACGTCTGGAGTTGTGTGTGATTATTCCTTAATTAATTTTTTAGTTTCCATTCCTACTCTTATAAAATAAATTCCACTTGGCTGTTGGGTTAAATCTATTTCAGTTTTTTCATTCTCAATTTCTGTTTTATAAATTACAGAACCGAGTGCGTTGAAAACTTGAAGCTTTTGATTTATTGCGGTTGAAACAATAGTTATTTTATTATTGAATGGATTTGGATATAAATTTATTTCACTGCTTTTTAAAACATTTTCATTTAAATTGGTAATGAGAGGTAATGTATAAAGTTCGCGGCCGATAGCTGAGTTTGTTGCTGCAAAGAAAACCAAATTACCTGCTTTAATAAATCCTGAAGGATTAGAAGGAGCGCTACCAGGATTAATATTACCCATCATATTAGTTCCGGAATTTGTTCCATCACTGCGCCAAACTTCTGCACCGTTAGTTCCATCATTAGCTGCAAAGTAAAGGATGTTATTTAATACCGCCAGGTCGGCAATAAAACCCGGGGTTGGTCCGGGATAAATGTCTTTCACTATAAAAGTACCAGCATTTGTTCCATCTGATCGCCAAAGTTCTTGACCTTGTGTGGGTTCATAAGCGGTCATGTAAACTATACCACCAACCGGCACCAAATAGTAACTTGTAAGAAACCCATTACTAACACCTGGGTTTATATCTTTCACTAAATTAGTTCCTCCTGTTGTTCCATCGCTTACGCAGGGCTCAAAACCTGCTGTGCCATCCGATCCCTGAAAAAATAATTTACCAAATTGATTATTTATCAAATAGCTGCTTGTTGTGTAACAAGAGTTTATACCAGGATTTAAATCCTTAACAAGTGTGGTGCCTGAAAGCGTGCCATCAGAGGAATATACTTCAATACCATTTGTACCATCATCAGCGAAAAAATATATTTTGTTTGATAAAGATGAAAAGGTTGCAAACGAAATACCGTTACTAACGCCAGTAAAAATATCCTTAACTAATAAGGTGCCGCCATTTGTTCCATCCGTTTTCCATAGTTCTTGACCTTCGGTTGTTGTTGTGGCTTTAAAAAAGAGTACGCTATTGTTAATGATGTATTCTAAAGTAATTATCCCACTACCGGAAGTATTAATATTCTTAATCATATAAGTACCTGCCAAAGTTCCGTCACTTCTCCAAAGTTCATTTCCGTTTGTTGCATCATCGGCACCAAAAACAAGCGTGTTATTATATGCAATTAAAGGCCCGTTTACGCCACCTGATGCTCCAGGATAAATATCTTTTACAAGTTGCGTACCGCCTGTTGTACCATCTGTTTTCCATAATTCCTGTCCGTTTGTTCCATCGTTTGCGATAAAAAATAAGGTGCTATTTACGATTGTATAAAATAAACTACCTAATGTGCCATTACCGCTACCCGGATTAATATCTTTTAGCATTTGAGTGCCAGCGGTTGTACCATCAGTTACCCACAATTCGTTTCCGTTGGTAGGAGTATATGCATCAAAATAAACTTTGCCGTTAAAACTGAAAAATTGAACTAAACTGTTTAAGCCCTGAGAAGTGCCTGGGTAAATATCTTTTACAAGAGTTGTACCACCGGGTGTTCCATCAGAAATCCATAACTCGTAACCTTCGGCGGCTGTTTTGCCTACAAACAGTAATTTATTGTTGTACTCAATGCCACTCAAATTGTAAGTTCCGTCGCCAATACCAACATCAATATCTTTTACTAAAGTTGGTATTTGTGCCCAATAAAAATTTGTAATAAAAATTGCGATTGATAAATTAAATAGTTTTTTCATTTTATTATTCCTTAATTATTTTTTTGGTTATAATGCCGATGCGAATAAAATAAATACCGCTTGGTTGCTCAGTTAAATTTATTTCAGTTTTTTCAGATTCAATTGTTGTTGTATAAACTAAAGAACCAAGTGCGTTGTATATTTGAAGAGATTGCTCTGTTGAACTTGCAATGACGATTATTTTATTGTTGAACGGATTAGGATAAATATTTAATTCGGAAACAGAATTTGAAATTTGATTTATACCAGTACAAGTTGAAACTGATTGCGTAAATACAGCTGTGTTATTGCAGCCTTGTGCACTTGTTCCATTAATTGTGTAAGTTGCAGTTACAGTTGGAGAAACTACAATATTTGTTCCTGCACCACCGGGGTTAAATGTATAAGTTGAGGCACCACTTGCGGTTATTGTTGCAGTTTGACCAACGCATAATAACGTATTACTTGTATTTGCACTTATTATTGGTAATGGATTTACAGTTACGTTTGAAATTGCTGCTGATGCAGAAACACAACCCGCAGTGCTTGTACCAGTAACTGAATATGAACTTGTAATAGTTGGCGAAACAATTGGGCCGCTTGAATATGTAAAAGTGTTTGCGCCGCTTGCAACCATCGTAAATGAACTACCTGAACAAATTGAACCGCTGTTTACTGCAATTGTAGGTAAAGGATTTACTGAAACATTTAAAGTTTGCTGTGGACTTGTACCACAACCGTTAGATGCAGTAACAGTAAAAATACCTGTTGTACCCGGTGTGGCTGCAATTGTATTTGATGAACTTGAACCTGACCAACCGCCGGGCAAGTTCCACGTATAAGAAACTGCACCAGCAACTGGAGCAACACTGTAATTAGTTGCACCTGCGCCAACACAAAGAGAGCTTACTCCATTTATTGCACCGGGAGTTGATGGCGCGAGAGAACAGTCCGCCATTTTGTGGACATAAATATCATCGCCACCTGCGCTTGTGAGTGTATAAGTTCCTATGTTAGGATCAAAATCAACCGTATTAGTAAAGTAACCAGTTGAATAAACATTGCCCTGTGAGTTTACAAAAATAGAATTACCCTCATCTGCATTACCACTGCCCATACTTTTTGCCCATGAAAAATTGCCAGAGGGGTCTAACTTATGTATATAAATATCTTGAACACCTTGACTTGACATTGTAAATGTACCTGCACCGGGATCAAAATCTCCAGCAGTTGATCCAAACATGCCCGTTGTAAAAATATATCCTAACGCATCTAATGCAATCGAATGCCCCTCTTCATAGAGAGTACCGCCAAAAGCTTTTGCCCAAATAAAATTGCCTGAATTATCTAATTTACTTACGTAGGAATCAAAACTTCCACCAACTGAGGCAATATTGAAAACTCCTGCACCTGGATTAAAATCGACAGTCCCTCCAAAATAACCAGTTGTTATGACATTATTTAAACCATCTATAGCTATTCCATATCCTCTTTGATTATTCGCGCCACCAAATTGTATGGCCCAAACAAAATTCCCTAAATTATCAAGTTTACTGATAAAAGCATCTTCGCCATTGGCCGTCATATTAAAAACACCTGCGCCGGGGTCAAAATCCGCTACGCCATTAAACCAACCTGTTGTGTAAACGTTATTTGAAGCATCTAATTCGATAGAGTAACCGTAATCACTTGTAGAGCTACCCATGTTTTTAGCCCAAACAAAATTGCCAGAATTATCTAATTTGCTTACAAAAATGTCATTACTCCCAACCGTTGATGCAATAGTAAAAGTGCCAGGTCCCGGATCGAAATCTGCTGTGCTACTAAAATAACCGGTAGTATAGACGTTACCTGATGCATCAAGAGTTATTGCTTGACCAACGTCAGTACTTACTCCGCCAATTTGTTTAGCCCAAACAAAGTTGCCTGAAACGTCGAGTTTGCTAATGTAAATATCAGAAGGACCTGAAGGAGCTAAATTATAAGTGCCTGCGCCTGGATCGAAATCGACCCCGCCACTCAGTTGACCAGTAGTGTATACGTTACCAACTGCATCAACTTTTATACCAAATGGATAACTATAATTACCACTGAATGTTTTATTCCAAATGATATTCCCAGCAGGATCTCTTTTAGTAATTGTAGATTGTGGATTAGGCCCTGCGTTTGAAATGATTCCGCAAGTATATACGTTACCTAAAGCATCTACCGTAATACAATAGCCCCTATCTCCAAGGGCTGCACCGGCTTGTTTTGCCCAAGTAAAAGTTGGGACTTGAGCTAGGGCATTGAAAGAAAGAATCAATGCCAAAACTATTAATGTGTAAATTTTTTTCATAATGTTATTTTAAATTTTTAATCCTGTTTCTCTCCATTAATGTATTTCTCAGTTTCTTCGAGCGTGCCACTTTTATAATGTTTCCAAGCACCATCTTTTTTACCGTTTTTATAAGTACCTGCCCATTCTACTTTGCCATCAGAAAATATAACATAAAGCCCATCTTCAACACCATTGCTGTAAGTAATTATTTTTTCTAAGGTGTTGTTATCGTATTCACGAACTTCGCCATGGTAAGTACCGGGAGAAGTTTGGTAACCGTTGCGATACATGAATTTTTTATCGTCTGATTTTTCTTCGAAATAACCGGGCTTAGTTTTATCTAAAGGTTTTACCGCTGTGGCAGAAGTTGGAGCAACTGTTGTAATTATTGTTTTACCTATTGTGCCAGATGTTTTTACAGGTGTTTCTGTTTTTACCGGAGTATTATTTGTTGAAGTGGAATTGCTATTTGAATTGCTTGTTGATGAACCACCGCTTTTACCAAGGTTATTGAAATCTACTTTGGTGCCGGGGACGTTGCAAGGCTGAGAAAAATCGACTTCACGATAAAAAGGTTCAGTTGATAGCATTTTTTTATTGATCTCCCTTCCTTTTAATGTAATTTGAATCTCTCCAATTAAAACCGAAGCGTAATTAGGTGTTTTTTTAATGCACTGACAGCCCTGGTCATATTTTTCTTCATATCCACCGATATTTTCGCCATACAAGTTTATAAGCAAAGGCATGTCTGGTAAATCTTTTCCTTTTCCGTAAGCAAGTACCCCACGGCTAAAATCATAGCCAACGTAACCGAGGTCATCATTAGCATACGTACTATTATAACCTCCACCACTTTTTCCGTTATAATCTGGTAAAGCAGGTTCCTGAGATTTCGGTTGGAAAAATTCTATAACGATAAATTTTCCTTTCACCGAACTCATTAACTTTGGTTTTGTGATGAAATAACTTGAACCGCTGGTAAGCTTAGCATTTGCCTTGGGCACATAAACCTGCAAAACATATCTTTCATATGAATTAACGACGTCCAAGTATGGAAAGACAAATGTCATGGTACCGAAACTAAAACAACTTAACTCGGTTACCTTTACATTGTCGATATAGACACCGGACAAATCATCCTGTGCTTTAGTTTTAAAAGATAAAAAAATTAAGAAAATAAGAACGAGAAGAGAGGGTTTAAATGTTTTCATAGCTTAAGCGTTTTGTATATCAAATATAAACTTATTTGTTTAATCAAAAATAGGTAAGGCCACCGAAAGAGCCTTTACCGTAAATAACGATTTTGTAACATTTTACCTATTGGCCTATAAGGGTTTAAGAGAATGCTTACCTTTACCATTAATGCAATATTTGGCTAAAATATACCTTATTGTAAGTGTGCTTTTAACGGCTAACGGTTTGCGAGCGCAGTCGGAAATCGTTAGAGCCGATAGCTTAAAGCAGGCGGGTAATTATGCTGCAGCCTTAAATATTTTTAGGGAAATGCTTGATAAAGACATTAAAGCAGGTAACTTAAAAGAACAGGGTAAGGATTACAATAACATAGCTAATGTGTATTGTGACAAAGGAGAATAC
>JALHPG010000031.1 GCA_022842625.1 Bacteroidia bacterium
AGGTTTATCTGTCATTCTTTTGGTTGCCTTTCAATTTGCGGGTATTCCAATAGTGATCATTCTTTATATAGTGTTGAGTATTGTGAATAACCTGTTCTTAAAAAAGAGTCAATAAAACTAGCTTTGTTGATCTAAATTTAAAATCAATAGTTTGTTTATTCCAAGCATTCCTCTATATTTGAAAACAATTTTAAAATAACATTATAAATTTTAATTCTTAAATCCATTATGGGATATTTATTTACATCAGAATCAGTGTCAGAAGGACACCCGGATAAAGTAGCCGATCAAATTTCGGATGCATTAATTGATAACTTTTTAGCGTTTGACCCAAACAGTAAAGTAGCCTGCGAAACGCTTGTAACAACAGGTCAGGTTATTCTTGCAGGAGAAGTGAAATCAAAAGCATATTTAGATGTACAAGAAATAGCTCGCGAAGTAATTCGTAAAATTGGTTATACTAAATCAGAATACATGTTTGAGGCAAACTCATGCGGTATTTTATCTGCTATCCACGAACAATCATCTGATATTAACCAAGGTGTTGATAAGAAGAAAAAAGAAGAGCAAGGTGCGGGTGATCAAGGGATGATGTTTGGTTATGCAACTAACGAAACAGCAAACTACATGCCATTAGCATTAGACCTTGCGCATGGTATTTTATTAGAATTAGCTGCTTTACGCAGAGAGAATAAAGAAATTAAATATTTACGTCCGGATGCAAAATCACAAGTTACTTTAGAGTACAGTGATGATAATGTTCCTGTTCGTATTGATGCAATTGTTGTTTCTACACAACATGATGATTTTGATGCTGAACCAAAAATGTTAGCGAAAATTAAAAAAGACATCGTTGATATTTTAATTCCTCGCGTTAAAAAGAAATATCCTAAATACGCTCATTTATTTAATAATAAAATTAATTACCATATTAATCCAACAGGTAAATTCGTTATTGGTGGACCACATGGTGATACAGGTTTAACCGGTCGTAAGATCATCGTGGATACTTATGGTGGAAAAGGTGCTCACGGTGGTGGAGCATTTTCAGGTAAAGATCCAAGTAAAGTTGACCGTTCTGCGGCTTATGCTACTCGTCACATTGCAAAAAATTTAGTTGCTGCTGGTGTTTGTTCTGAAGTATTAGTTCAGGTTTCATATGCAATTGGAGTTGCGCAACCAATGGGTATTTTTATTGATACATATGGTACAGCAAAAGTAAAATTGACTGATGGTGAAATTGCTAAGATCGTAGAAAAAGTATTTGATATGCGCCCATACTTTATTGAGCAACGTTTTAAATTACGTACACCAATTTACAGCGAAACTGCTGCATACGGACACATGGGTCGTAAGAATGAAGTAGTAACTAAAACATTTAAATCTCCTGACGGAAAAACAAAAACAATGAAAGTTGAATTGTTTACTTGGGAAAAATTAGATTACGTTGCTAAAGTAAAAGCAGCATTTAAAATAAAATAATTTTAAAAATTTGTTTTAAAAAAAGCCCTTCAGAAATGAAGGGCTTTTTTATTTTATCTAAATAGTTGTTGAAAATAATTTTTAAAATAATGCAAGATCAATTATTTTAAGAAGAGCTGAATTTTCACTACATTTAAATAAAAAAACATGAAAAAAAATTACACATTATTTTTAGTAGTTATTGCAACTTTTTTTGGTAGCCAAAACTTATTAAAAGCGCAATGTACATTGCCACCAACACCAACCATTAGCGCGTCTGGCAATTGCGGAAGTAGCTTTCCTCTAACAGCAACATTAGCTGCAACCGGACCAGCAACATTACAAACAGGTTGGTACACTAATGCTTTTGGTGGAAATGCAATAGGCACAGGTAGTACATATGCAACTCCAAGTTTAACTGCTGCAACTGTTTTTTATGCAGCTCAATTGGCGGCAACCTCTAGCGCTTCATTAACAATGCCTCCACATGCATCTTCCTTCACAGGAAACACCAGAGGTTATTATTTTACAGCTCCGGTTTCCTTTGTTATTACTGGAGTTAGAGTGCCAACTGATGCAGGAACGGGTACTTCAAATATTGCAATTATGAAATTTCCTGTGGCCCCACCTATCTTTTCTGCTGTTACAAATACCTTTGATATTTTATATTTAACACAAAACAATACTTCTGGTACAGGTACAATAGCAGTAAACATTCCTGTTTATGCTGGAGACATTATAGGTGTCTTGGGCGATAGGGCTAATATAAATTCATATGGTAATGGAGCAGTCGAAACAATAGGTACAAATACTGTTTCATTATTTCGAATGGGTATGCAATTTCCATTATCAACTACAGCACCACAGCAGATATGGAGTCAAGCTTCCGGTTCAATTTCAAGAGTTGAACTATATACAAGTTTAGGTTGTTTAAATTCTCTAACAGCATATACGGTAAATGCCAATCCTAACCCAACGGTTAGTATTGTTGGCGGAACAACAGCTGTGTGTGCAGGAAGTACTGTAAACCTTTCTGTTTCTGGAGCAGATACTTATAGTTGGAGCACAAGTTCTACTAGTTCGTCTATTGCGCCTACGCCAACGGCTAATACTACTTATACTGCTATTGGAACTTTAACAGCTTCAGGTTGCTCCGGAATGGCAACACAAGCCGTTACGGTAAATCCCTTGCCAACTGTTAATGCAGTGAGCAATTCAAGTATAATTTGTGTTGGGCAATCTGCAACAGTTACTGCATCAGGCGCTAGCACATATTCTTATTCTCCTTCTATTCCCTTAAGTGGTGTAATTTCTCCTTCAACCACAACTACTTACACAGTTATTGGAACGAGTTCGGTTGGTTGTTCTGGAATGACAACTTTAACTCAGTCTGTGTCATTATGCACAGGAATAAACGGAACAACCAATAATTCTAATTTGATATTGCTTTATCCTAATCCGTCAACTGGTATAGTTAATATCGAATTTATTAATGGTTTAACTAAAACAATACAAGTAGCAGATGTTACCGGAAGAATTGTAAGAGAGACGGTTACTTCTGATGATAATATTAAAATTGATATATCTACTTTAGCTAATGGAATTTATTATTTTAAAATTCAGTCAAACAAAACAACCGAATGTTTGAAGGTGGCTAAACACTAAATTATAATATAATTAAAAGCCTCTTCTCTATTTGAGAAGGGGCTTTTTTTATATTGGTTTTAAATAGAATAATGAAATAAATGGTTTATATATCTGTTTTCCTTCTTTAACAATAGATCTATTAATACGTTCAAATAGTTTTTTGTAACCCGAAGTGGTTTGCGGGTTATTAAAGATCTCATAAAGCAATTCCGGTAATTCTTTTTCAAAACCAAATACAAATTCGTCTTTAGCAATTATTCGTTTGTAGGCAGCGAGTTTAGAAAAAAGCACTTCTGTATTCCCTAAAAAATAATGAATGGTAAATTCATTCATTAAAGCCAAATGGTATATATCTTTTCTAATTGTTCCTGAAATTTTTAATGCTTGAATGGTATGCTTTAGCGCGGGTCTGTAATTTTGAAGGTGCAAATTGAGAACACTTAAATTTAAAAAAGAACTTGCTTTTTCATCATCTCTCAAGTCATTTATATTTAGTTTTATTTCGTTTTCAAAAAATTTTATTTTATTTATATTTTCTGTTATTGTTTTATTTGAAATTATAATATCCATTCTCAGAATTACAAACAACGTAATTAATTCGGTATTCACATCTGCAGTTTTATATTTAATATAAGAAAGGAAAGTTGGTTCTAATTCATTTAAAACCCTTTCAGCTTCATCATATTTTTTTAAATAGATCAATACAATGCAGAAATTTCGGATCGATTTTAAATAACTTATTAAGTTTTTACTTTTTATTTCCGGGTATTGTTCAAACAGGTCGAGTGTTCTTTTGGCGTATAAATAGGATTTATTTAGATTTTGTTCTTTTAATGATAAAAATGCATTGGCTTTATTGTAATATATTTTGGCTAATGGGTGATAGGCGTTCTCTTCACTTTCTAATAATTGTTTGTAGGTTTGATTTAGTTGATTGTCTTCACCATAAAAATAAAGCGTAGTAGATTCGAGTTTGATCAGCGCTTCAATACTTTCAAATTCCATTAAGTTAAAATATTCTTTATGAAATTTCTCGAAAAGTAGTTTGTCTTGCGGATATTGGGAGGTTAAATAGTTTACATCAACGTATTTAATAGCGCTATTCAATCTAAGTTCAAGCGATTCCATTTTTATTAAATAATCGTACTTCGAAGATTGATTAATGATCTTATTAATGAGTTTAACACCTTCTTTATACAGGCCTTTATAAATGAGGAGCTTTGCTCGTTTTAAATTCTTTAGTGATTCATCCGAATTTGGTAATTCGTTTTCGTGAAATTGATAAAGTATATCAAGAATTTTATAGTAGAGTCGAGTTGAATTTCCGGTAATTAATAATTCACTCTTTAGCTTTTTTAAGCCCAATTGTTTTTCTATTTTGTTAAAATCAGCTAAAAATTTATTTGACTCTTCGTCAAAGGAAAATGCCTTTAAATTAAGATTAATGTATCTTTTTTCGTTACGAGTAAGTGTTTTTATCAGTTGAGTAAGTTGTAAAGACATTTGCTTTAAAATTGTTTAACAAATATAAACATTTGTTTTGAAATGTAATTATTTATATGTTTAATTAAATGAATATCAGTGTATTATGAGTTGTTTTTTATTTTTTGAAAAGTCACAATAATTTAATTTTTTTTAATATTAAACAAATTCTTGCGCAACTTTGTTGTACTTAAAATTGGCTATAAAATAAACTTAAGCTATTTAATTATTGTTATGCACATGTTATTAATCGATTAAGTAATTTTTTAAGTTGGATTTTAAAGTAAACAGTAATTAAAAAAATAAAAACAAGATGAAAAAAATTTACAAATTATTTATTGCCTTGGTGCTTTTTGGATCTTTTGCCAAAGCACAAGTAACAGTTAGCGGAGGCGCAACAGCAACCTATTCGAACGTTAATGCTGCTTTTGCCGCGATCAACGCAGGAACGCATTTTGGTGCTATCACTATTAGCGTTACTGCAAACACTATCGAAGGTGCAACTGGATATTTACCTACTCCTTTATTAGCTAGTGGTCAAGGTCCTGCTAATTACACGTCTATCGTATTACGTCCTACAGCAACCGCTACAATTTCGGGTGATGTTGCTACAGGAAGAGGTGTTTTAGAGTTAGACGGCGTTGATAATTTTATTATTAATGGCGATATTATTGGTGGTCCGGTTCAAAAAGACCTTACAATTTCTTGCGCCGCAGCTAATACTATTGCTGCAACGGCCGCTATTCGTTTTATTGGTAGAACAACTTTGGGTTTAGGCGCAACAAATAATACGATCACAAATTGTTATATTGTTGGTAATACCGAAGGGAACGACGGTGTAAGCGGATCTACAGTTGTAAATAGTTATGGTATATATGCCGGTGCAAATGCACTTAATTTAAACGCCAGCGGTTTAGGTGATAATTATGATAATATTACAATTTCTAATAACGAAATTACACGTGCGTATTTTGGAATTTGGATCGGAAATACAACTTTAAATCCTGGTGATAATAATTTAATTTCAGGAAACAAAATTGGTTCTTATTTGGTTGGACAAACCATTACATTTGGTGGAATATCTGTTAGCAGCTTGGTTACTTCTACTATCACACTAAATGAGATCTTTAATTTTAATCCAAACACTTTGGTTAGTCCTTTTGCTGTTCAAATTGCAGGAACTTCCAGCAACTCTGTAACCATAAGCAGAAATAATATTCACGAAATTAGAAGTTTAAACATCACATCGGGTTACGGTGCATATGGTATTAACTTGAACGGTGGAAACAACCATTTAATTGTAAATAATGTGATCTATGATATTTCCGGTGTAAATTATTTATCAACTTCAACCACATTTAATGGTTTCGGAATTAGATTAGCTTCAGGAACAGGACATAGGGTTTATTATAACAGTGTTAACTTATTTGGTTTAATCAATCTAGGAACAGCTTCTGCAACGAGTATTGGCTCTGCGGCGTTTGTTGTTACATCAAATATTATTACAGGATTAGACATTAGAAATAATATTTTTAATAATACCCAAACATCCACTTTAACTGCAACTACAACTAAAAAATTCATGTCAGTTTGGTTCCCAACTAATTATAACTTTTTAAATGCAACCATTAATAATAATGCTTATAATATTTTAAACGATGCAGATCATTTTGTTGGAAAAGTTGGAACAACCAATAACCTAAATGAAGCATCTACTTTGGGTGCATGGCAACTGTTTTCTCAAGTAAATAATGCGCTTAACGATATTAACTCGGTTCCTGTGGCAAATGCAGCTGCTCCGTTTACATCTAATACAAACTTAACCATTCCATTAAATACAAATTATGGTGGTGAATCCGGAGGAGTATTAATTCCGGCTTTAGGAACAAATATTGATTATAACGCAAACGTTAGACCTCTTGCAGGTATTAATCCAAACACTAATCCTGATATGGGTGCTTATGAGTTTGATGGTGTAAATGGTGTTCCGAATGATGCCGGCATAAATACATTAGTTTCGCCTGCCGCAAACGGTTGTTATGGCGCAAGCGAAAATGTAGTTGTTGCTATTAAAAATTATGGAACAAATTCGATCACAAATATTCCGGTAACATTAATAATTGCCGGACCAATAAATCAAACATTAACCGGCACTTATACAGGTACAATTATTCCAACAGGAACATTTAATTATACTTTAGGTACAATTAATATGAGTGCTGCGGGTATTTACACATTTAATGCCTTTACAACTTTGGCGGGCGACGTAACAACAAACAACGATGCTATGGCTCAAACGATCCGTACTGTAATTGCACCTTCGCCTTTGCCGCAATCAGTTGGTTTTACTGGTTATACCGGAGCTAATCTACCAACTTTATTTCCTTTATGGACAGAGGCCACAGGCTCGGTTGTGCCAACAGGTACTACCTCTTCATGGACAAGTCAAAATGCTTTAAATGGCGCTACTAATGTTAATGCTCGTGTATTTTTATCTGCTATTGCTGCAAACGAATGGATAGTAGGACCAAAAGTTACGGCCACTACTACAACTCAAATTTCTTTTGATGCTGCTTTGACATTAAACACAGTAAACCCATTTACACCTGCAACAATGGGTAGCGATGATAGAATTCGTGTCATGGTATCAACCGATTGTGGTATTACTTTTGCGCCAATATTTACAATCAACGCAACAAACAATCTAGGTACTAACTTTACAAACTTCACAGTTCCCTTAGGCGCTTATGCCGGTCAAAACATTATTGTTGCCTTCTTAGCACAAGATGGTCCGGTAGATGATGTAGAATCTTATTATTTCCAATTAGATAATATTAATTTATATAATGCTTCAGCAACCGATGCTGGTATATCTGCCATAGTTAGTCCAACTTTGAACGCCTGTTTAGGTACAGCAGAGCCGATCATTGTTACAGTTAATAATTTTGGTACTGCTACTATTAGTAATTTTTCAGTAACGGCAAATATAAACGGCCCAATAAATACAACATTGGTTGCTAATTTTACCGGAACGCTTGCGGCTAACGCAAGTGCAAATTTTACAATTGGCACAGCTAACATGAATTTAGCAGGTGTTTATAATGTTACTGCATTTACTAATTTAGGAGGAGATCCTAATGCGTTTAACAACACATCTGTTGTAACTAGAACTCAAAGTCCAACTTTTGGTATTTCGGGTAATACAAGTATTTGTACTAGTGGAACAGCTTCTTTAAGTTTAATTGGAGCTGCTGTTTCTTATACCTGGAGTACAGGTTCTAACTCAAATTCAATAACAGTAACACCTAGTGTTACAACTACCTACTCTGCAATTGGAACTGGAACTAACGGTTGTCAGGTTTCAGCATTTTCTACAGTAACAGTTAATAACCCAACTATTACAGGTATTGGAACTGCAGTTTGCAACCCAACTGCCATTGCAACATTAACAGCCAACGGTTTTGCTCCGGTAACATGGTATGCAACACCAACACCAACAAATCCTTTATCAACCGGAAATACATTTACAGCTACAGCAGCAACAACAACAACATATTACGCACAAGCTAATTCTACTGCATCAAATACTTTGTTCACAACGTTGGCGGCAGGAAATGGGGCAGGAGCAAATATGTTTGACATTGTGCCTTTAAATCCAATTACTATAACTGGTGTTGAAATGCATTTTAGTGCTACATCAACTCAAACTGTTGAGGTTTGGTATCGTTTAGGAAGTTTTGTTGGTTTTGAGAATTCAAATGCAGGATGGACACAAGCTTATACAACAACTGTTACCGGTTTAGGAACTGGTGTTTTAACGCCAATCCCAGGCACATTTGCAATTAATGCGGCAGCCGGACAAACACTTGCATTATTTATTGGTAACACTACAGGTTCAGGTGTTAATTATACAAACGGAACAACTCTAGGTAACTTATATACTTCTAATTCTGATCTTAATCTTTATGAAGGTAAAGGTGGAGGATATTTTTCAGTTGTTAATTCGCCTCGCGTATTTAACGGAAAATTAAATTACACAACTCAAGGTTGTTCTAGTCCAATAATACCGGTTACCTTAACGGTTAGTTCTTCTCCGGTAATCAGTTTAGGCGCAAGTCAAACTTCTGTTTGTCCTGGTAATTCAGTTAGTATTGGCGCAACAGGTGCTAATACATACACTTGGAGTACAGGCGCTAATGGTGCGCTAGTTAATGTTACGCCAACTGCTAGCACAGTGTATACAGTATCTGGTGAAACTACACCGGGTTGTATTGGAACAAGTTCAATTGCAATTACTACAAATTCTGTTCCTGTGGTTAACGTGGCAAGTTCTGCTAGTTTAATTTGCGCAGGACAATCTGTAAACTTAACGGCTAGCGGAGCTTTATCATACACTTGGAATACAGCAGCAACAACAACAGTTATTTCGGTTACGCCTTCTATTACTACTTCTTACTCAGTTACCGGAACCGGACCTAATACTTGTAAAAACACCGTTGTTTATACACAATCAGTGTCTACTTGTACGGGTGTTGATGCAAATACAACATTTAGTAATTTAATTAAAGTTTATCCTAATCCTTCTAACGGCATTATTAATGCTGAGTTTGGGTTTGATGGTGAAAAAGAAATTTTAATTACTAATTCTATTGGACAATTAATTAAAGTTATTAAAACTAAAAATTCTTCTGAAGTAATTGATCTTGATCAATACACTAAAGGAATTTATTATGTGAAAATAATTAGCAATGAAAATTCTTCAAATTACAGGATCATCATTCAATAGTTAGTTGATTAAATTAAATTCAATAAAAAGGCTACCGGTTTTGGTAGCCTTTTTTTTTATTTCCTCTGTTATATTGTGAATCGTTCTTACACTTAGCATGTATAAAAATTTCTTTAATTTTACGTAATGCAATATGCTAAAATAGACGGATTAAGAAGTACAGCGCAACCAAAGCTAAAAGCAATTTGCGAGCATTGTAACAGCGCCGTTCATGCTAAATGCGGCAGCAAAGTTGTTTGGCATTGGGCGCATGTTTCGGTTGAAAATTGCGATAGTTGGTATGAGCCGGAAACGCAATGGCACAGAGATTGGAAAAATAATTTTGGTCAGGATCGTTCGGAAATCTCTATTGTAAAAGATGGAGTTAGGCATATAGCCGATGTGTTGACTAAGGATGATCTTGTAATTGAGTTTCAAAATTCAAATATTTCTGCAGAAACGATAATGGCGCGGGAACTATTTTATGATAAGATGATTTGGGTAATAAACGGTATTCACTTCAAAGAAAATTTTACCATTTGGGATAAAGAGTTCGCTGAAAATTGGCAGTTGAAAACAGAAATAAAACAAAATTTAAATCTTTTAAATTCTCAACCCAATGCACGTGTATTAACTGTGCAGGGTAATCAAATAAAGCAGGAAGCTATAAGGCAAATATTAAATAGATTTAAATTTGTTCATAATAAGCAGTACGATATTTATACTTACGATCTAAAAGATCTATTTAATTCACATGCTCTTGAAGCAAGGATACAAGCCAATATACTTGAACTATATAAGGCGCAAAAGGTGGAACAAAAATTTAAATCGGTTATATATACCTGGACACGCGCAAGAAAGTCGTGGGAGGATGCTAAAAAGCCTGTATTTATAGACTTTAATGAAGACTATCTTATTTGGATCAAAACAAACATTGGTGGTAAGAGCGGTGAAGGTACCAAGGTTTTAAAAAAAGATTTTTTGGACAAGTATAATATCACACGGTGATTAAAATAGTGTGTATACTCAATATACCAACTACGCCGGTTATCATTTTTTATTAATACTTGAATAATTAGAAAACTTTCCTATTAATAAAGCCGCCGCCAACAAGGTCATCACCTTCGTAAATAACAGCGCTTTGTCCTGGCGCAACGCCGCTTACAGACTGATGAAAAATAACATCTAATTTATTATCGATCGTATTTATGGTTGCTAAAGTTCCCGGATCTTTATAACGGATCTTAGTTAAGCCAACAAAATCTTCAGGTAAACTTGCATACTTAATTAAATTGTAGTCGCGTACCGTTAAATGATTTTCTAAAAGATCTTCTTTGTCGCCAAGTATGATCGTATTTGTTTCGGGAATAATTTCTTTTACAAAAACAGGATCGCCTAATGCAATTTCTAAGCCTTTACGCTGACCAACAGTATAAAAAGGATAACCCTGATGTTTACCAACTTTTTTTCCTTTAAAAATAAAATCGCCACCCGCAACTTTTGCTTCGAGCGTAGGAATGCGGTGTTTTAAAAATGAGCGGTAATCGTTATCGGGTACAAAACAAATATCATAGCTCTCGCTTTTATTTGCCAGATCATAAAAACCGGCATCCTTTGCCATTTGTTTAATTTCAGTTTTTTTAAATCCTCCTAAAGGAAACATGGTTCTGTTCAAACACTCTTGATCTAATCCCCATAACACATAGGTTTGATCTTTTGTAACATCAACACCTTTGTGAATGATCTTTCTGTTATTCTCCTCACGTAAACGCGCGTAATGTCCGGTTGCAATAAATTCACAATCTAACATGTTCGCTCTTTTTAAAAGCGCGTCCCACTTAATATGTGTGTTACATAATACACAAGGGTTAGGTGTACGACCCGCTAAGTATTCTTCAACAAAATTATCAATGATCTGTTTTCCGAATTCGCCACGTATATCTAAAATATAATGCGGAAATCCGTATGATACAGCCATTGTACGCGCATCGTTAATGCTATCTAAACTGCAGCAACCTGTTTCGCGTTTACTGGAACCTGAGCTTTCGTAATCCCAGGTTTTCATTGTAATCCCTATCACTTCATAACCTTGTTCATGCAGCATCATAGCAGTAACACTGCTATCAATACCGCCACTCATGGCTACTAAAACTTTCCCGTGTTTGCTCATTGTTTCCTGGTTCCTTTTTTTGGATCTCCAATTTTTTTTGGAGTTTCTTTTGATGTTGTTTCTTTCGGAGTTTCTTTAGTTTTATTTTTATTAAAAAATTCTTCGGTCTCTTTTTTAGACGCTAATTTTCCATCAATGTATAATTCTTTTTCTTTTATTTTACCGCTTTCATCTTTATAGATCCAAGGGCCTTTCTTTTTATCATGAAGATAATAGCCGCTTGCGACTTCAATGCCATTTGGAAAATAATAACTTGTTTTTCCTTCCAATAAGCCATTGGCATAAGTACCTTGGCCTTTTAAAAGTTTACCGTCGAAGTATTGTTTAAACGGACCATTCAAAACATCAAGCTTGTATGTTTTTTCTTCCGCCACTTTTCCATCGGGTAAATAAACATAGCATACACCATCTTTTTTTCCGTTAATGTATTTGTCTTTCGAGATCAATGTTCCTGCATCATCATAAAATAACCAAACACTGTCTCTGTTCATGGCATTAAGTGCTTCGTAAGTATATTTGCCTTCGCCCATACGTTTACCTGTAGGATGAAATAATTTTGCATAAGCAGTTTTACCATTTTTTTTAAAATCAATAATTGCTCTTACAGAATCGCTTGGGTAGTAATATTTAAATTTCCCTACCGGTTTATCATCTTTAAATTCTCCTTCATAAACCAACTTATTGGTTTTTTCATCTTTTTGTTTCCAATAGCCTTGCTTTTTACCTGAGGCATCGGTAGTTTGTGCGATTGAAAAAAGTCCGGTTAAAATAAATGCAATAAAATATAATTTCTTCATAAATTCTATAACTTATATAGTTGTTAAAGATACATGAAAATTGGCTTAAAATAAAAGCAAGTTTTAAGACGAAGTTTAAGTTTTGTTAAATAGATTTCTTAGGTAAATCTATGGTTTAGTTGTCAGTTCGAGTGATTTTTGCCTGCCTCTTGCAAAAATTGTATCGAGAACCTTACAAATTATTAAATTTGATCATGTATAAAGTCATTTATCTGTATATTTTAAAATGCAATGACGGCTCGTTATACATTGGTGTTACAAACAACCTAGATAAAAGAGTTTTAGAACATAATAGTGGAATTAAAACAGATTGCTACACCTATGATAAACGACCTGTAGAGTTAGTTTACCACACTTATTTTACGGATTATAATTTAGCTTTTGAATGGGAAACAAAAATCAAAAAATGGAGTAGAGCTAAAAAACAAGCCCTTATCAATGGAGATTCTGATCTCTTAAAATTGTTGTCCAAGAAAAAATTCACTAAGTAGTTTTAAGGCGTCTCGATACGAAAATTCAAGGAGGCAGAATTTTCTACTCGACGTGACATTAGGAATGGAGGATGTTCTACAGCAGTTTTACCTTGTACTTAGCCGCCATTTTTTGGAGCTGTTCGTCAGAAATATCATGACTATTTTTATTGCTGTGGTAATTTTCAACGGTTGCGACAAATAAATTGTAATTATATTTTGAGGCTAATTTAAAGTAGGGTTCAATTTCCCAATCCAAACTAAATACATTATCAATAAAAATTTTTTCTGTTTTATTTTCCATCGCTGTTTTAGTTTGCTCTTCACAATTTTTATACGCTAAATGGTTTTTATCAAATTGAAAATTATATTCGTTTGTTATTGGATCGGTAAAATAACTGTCGATAGAAAACCCCGGCCATTTACCGCCTTCGCTTAAAAGCTTTGCCAGCGTTGTTTTTCCGGCGCCGGGTAATCCTCTTAGAATAATAAGTGAGTGTGTATTTGTAAGATCTAAATTCATTTTTATTTAAAGCCTGACAAAGCTATTTTAATTTCGGAAAGTCAATTTGTTGTGTAAAACAAAAGCCCTGAATTTTCAGGGCTTTTGAATGTATTTTTTACATATTCCTTCTATACTGTCCGCCGACTTCAAATAACGCATTTGTTATTTGTCCTAAAGAACAATATTTAACTGCTTCCATTAAGCCATTAAATAAATTCTCGTTTTGTATAGCGGCACGTTGCAATTCTTTTAAAATTGCTTCGCTCTTATCTTTATGGGTTTCCCACAAATTATTACGTGTGTTAATTTGGTCTTCTTTTTCTTCGGTAGTTGAACGAATAACCTCGCGTGGTAAAACAGTTGGGCTACCTTTAGAACTCAAGAATGTATTTACACCAATTAAAGGATACTCACCATTATGTTTTAATGTTTCGTAATACAAACTTTCTTCCTGAATTTTACTGCGTTGATACATGGTTTCCATTGCACCCAACACCCCGCCACGTTCTGTAATTCTATCGAATTCAGTTAACACAGCTTCTTCAACAAGATCAGTTAACTCTTCAATTATAAACGCTCCTTGTAATGGGTTTTCGTTTTTGGCTAAACCTAATTCGCGATTAATAATTAATTGAATGGCCATTGCTCTTCTTACAGATTCTTCTGTAGGCGTTGTAATAGCTTCATCGTATGCATTGGTGTGTAATGAATTACAATTATCATATATCGCATACAATGCCTGAAGCGTTGTACGAATATCATTAAAATCAATTTCCTGTGCATGTAACGAACGACCTGAAGTTTGAATATGGTATTTCAACATCTGACTTCTTTCGTTTGCACCATATTTTTGTTTCATTGCCTTAGCCCAGATACGACGAGATACACGACCAATAACACTGTACTCAGGATCTATACCGTTACTAAAGAAGAAAGATAAATTAGGAGCGAAATCATTAATGTCCATTCCGCGACTTAAATAATATTCTACAAATGTAAATCCGTTAGATAAAGTAAATGCTAATTGCGAAATAGGATTTGCACCTGCTTCTGCAATGTGATAACCACTAATAGAAACTGAATAAAAATTACGTACGTTCTTATCAATAAAATATTGTTGCACATCGCCCATTACACGTAAACTAAACTCTGTACTAAAAATACAGGTGTTTTGCGCTTGGTCTTCTTTTAAAATATCTGCCTGTACTGTTCCGCGCACTTGCGCTAACGTGTCGGTTTTTATTTTTTCATAAACATCTTTCGGTAAAACCATATCGCCGGTAACACCTAATAACATTAAGCCTAAACCATTGTTACCTTCAGGCAATTCGTCTAAATTATATTTCGGACGCTTAGTACCTTTTGCTTTGTAAAGATCGTTGATCTTTTTTTCAACTTCTTTTTCAAGTTTGTGTTCTTTGATGTAAAGCTCGCACTGTTGATCAATTGCAGCATTCATAAAAAATGCAGCAATAGTTGCAGCCGGACCATTAATGGTCATTGATACAGATGTTTTAGGATCTGCTAAATTAAATCCGCTATATAATTTTTTAGCATCATCTAAACAACATACACTCACACCGCTGTTACCAACTTTACCGTAAATATCCGGACGGTGATCTGGATCATTACCATAAAGTGTAACGCTATCAAATGCAGTACTCAAGCGAGCAGCAGGTAATCCTTTACTTACGTAATGAAAACGTTTGTTCGTTCTTTCAGGTCCGCCTTCTCCGGCAAACATACGAGTAGGATCTTCACCTTCGCGTTTAAAAGGATAAATTCCTGAAGTGTATGGAAATTCCCCCGGAAAATTTTCGCGTAAACTCCATTTTAAAATATCACCCCAGCCACTGTATTTTGGAACAGATACTTTTGGAATTTGTGAGTGCGATAAACTTTCGTAATGCGTTTTAATTTTTATTTCTTTATCACGAACTTTAAAAATATAATATTCGTTTTGATATTGTTTTTTCTTGTCGTCAAATGTCTCAACTGTTTTTAAATTACGCGGATCAAGATCTAAACGAATTAGTTCTGATTGTTCTTCTAAAGTTTTAATGATGCGATCTTTGTCATCAATTTTAGATGCCGTTAAAGTTGCAATTGTATTGCGAATACTTTGTAGTTTTATTGCAATGGTTGCTTGATCGTTTGTCCATTTATCGTAATTACGAGAAGCTTCAGAAATTTCACTTAAATAACGTGTACGACTTGGTGGGATGATATAGATCTTCTCACTCATTTCGTTTGTCATTTTAAAACTTGACTTTAAATTGGTTCCGGTTTTTTCAACCAGTTTATCCATTAATGCTTTGTATAAAGTGTTTGTTCCCGGATCATTAAATTGAGAAGCGATGGTTCCGTAAACAGGAATGTCTTCATCTTTTATTTCCCATAAATTATGATTGCGTTTGTATTGTTTTTTTACATCACGAATAGCATCTAAAGCACCACGCTTATCAAATTTATTGATGGCAACAATGTCGGCAAATTCTAACATGTCAATTTTTTCGAGTTGCGATGCAGCACCAAATTCAGGTGTCATGATATACAAACTCATATTGCTATGCTCAATAATTTCAGTATCGCTTTGTCCGATACCTGCTGTTTCAATGATAACAAGATCAAAACCCGATACTTTTAAAATATCAATGGCATCTTGAACATATTTACTTAATGCTAAATTACTTTGACGTGTTGCTAACGAACGCATATAAACTCTTGAGTTCTTGATAGAGTTCATACGAATACGATCTCCTAAAAGAGCTCCGCCGGTTTTACGTTTGCTAGGGTCAACCGAAACAATACCAATTTTTTTATCAGGAAAATCTAATAAAAAACGACGAACCAATTCATCCACTAAAGATGATTTACCGGCGCCACCGGTTCCGGTAATTCCAATAACTGGTGTTTTTGAAGTTTTTGCTTCGGCACGAATAGGATCTAAAACAGATTTGCTTTCTACATTAAAATTTTCTGCAGCAGAAATTAATTTAGCAATTGATTTATGATCTTGTTCTTTTAAATGTTTTGCTTCATCCTTTAAATTAGCGCCGGTTGCATAATCACTTTGTTTTAAAACATCGTTGATCATCCCTTGTAGACCAAGAGTACGACCGTCATCAGGATGGTAGATACGGGCAATGCCGTAATTATGAAGGTCTTCAATTTCAGAAGGTAAAATGGTACCACCGCCACCACCAAATATTTTTATATGTCCGCAGCCACGTTCTTTTAAAAGATCGTACATGTATTTAAAATACTCGTTGTGTCCGCCTTGATAGCTTGTAATAGCAATGGCATTGGCATCTTCTTGTATCGCGCAATCAACAATTTCTTGTACACTTCTGTCGTGTCCTAAGTGAATGATCTCGGCACCTGTGCTTTGCATTACACGGCGCATAATATTAATAGCTGCATCATGTCCGTCGAAAAGGGCAGCAGCAGTTACGATGCGAATTTTATGTTTTGTTTGGTAGGGAATAGTTTCGATCATGGTTCAAAAAATTTGAGCCATAAAGCTAGCATTTTTACGCTATTTCTTCAATTTTTTTAGCTAAAATGCAGTATTCTGGTGCTTGGGCTTAAAATTGAGTATGATTAAGGGTTTGGCGCCTTTTTAAACTCGTATTTAAAATAAAAAATAGCCACAAAAACAAATCCTAACGCAAAGGGAATAGATGCGTAATTTTTGTACTGATTATGGTTGAAAAATTCCATCATCATCCAAAAACTATTGGCAAAGATCCAAAAGAAGATAGAAATGTTGATTAAGAAATTAGGTGTGCCAATGGTTTTAATAACCAAGTAAATAGCCAAAAACAAGGTTGGGAACATAACAATTGTTCCTAGCCATCGTAGTTCCAGCATCCAACAGGTATCTTTTATCAACCAAAAAACGATGTGTAGGTTTTCGAATTTTCTTATTTTTTCAAGTAATGGCATAAATTTCGAAATCAAAATTAAACTTTTAGTTTATTTTTACGTCAAAGAAGAAATTATTTGTGGCTCAAATTGACGATAAAACCATTTTAGACTTATTTCGGGACGAAAAAACCCGAAATACAGCCCTTGGCCACTTAATTTCTAAGTACCAACAGCGTTTGTATTGGCATATCCGTAAAATTGTGATCGATCATGATGACAGTGATGATGTGTTGCAAAATACGTTTATCAAGGTTTGGAAAGGTTTAGAGAATTTTAAGGAAGAAAGTCAGTTGTATACCTGGATGTATCGCATTGCTACAAATGAGGCATTAACATTATTAAAGCAGAAACAAAGAAAAAACACTACTTCAATTCATCCGATCGAATATCAATTAAGTAAAAGTTTAGAAAGCGATGTTTATTTTGAGGGAGATGAGATCCAATTAAAGCTTCAGCAGGCTATTTTAACATTACCTGAGAAACAAAGGATCGTTTTTAATATGCGTTATTATGACGAAACGCCTTATGAAGAAATGTCGCAAATACTTGAAACCTCTGTTGGTGCCTTAAAGGCGAGTTATCACATAGCGGCAAAAAAAATAGAAGAATTTTTGGTGAGTCATTAAACTTTTTAATAAAAACAGCATCTATAGTACTATAAATGGATAAGAATAGCGAAAATAATAATTTAAACAGCGAGCCAAATAAATTTGGATTGCCGCAGGGTTATTTTCAAAATTCGGCCAATTCAATTATCAATAAAATTGAGTGGTTAGAAGAGCATAAAGAATTTCCGTTTTTAGCAAAGTTGAAAAAGGAAAGTGGTTTTGTTGTTCCCAACGATTATTTTGCTGCAAGTGAACATGAATTAGAGTTAATTGATTATCCAAAATTAAACGCTTTAAATAAAATAAATGCGTTTAAAACTCCTGCAAATTATTTTGACGAGTTAGAGGAAAAACAATTCGTTAAATTTTTTACCGAATCGGAAAACGAAAATTCCTTTGAACTATTAAATTCAATTCCAAAACAAGCTAATTTTAAAGTAAAAGATAATTATTTTGGTTCTTCGGCCGAAAAAATTTCTACTACATTATTGAATGAGAAAAAAGGTGGTAGAATTATTAAATTATTGTCTCCAAAAATTTATTATGCTGCCGCAGCTATCCTTACAATTACCTTGGGCTTATGGTTTTATGATCATTATTTTATGATCGAAGAAACTAAGGACTGCGGCACTTTAGCCTGTGTAGACAAAGTAGATCTTTTGAAAACAAAAAATCTTGAAAATATAGATAACGACCAATTATACGAATTAGTTGATACTAAAAAGCTAGAAGAAAAATTAGAAAATAAAACAAATACAAAACCCAATAAAGAAGATATTGATACGAGTTTAAACAACGTATCGGTAGATGATCTTTTGGATGAAATTTAATGAAACACTTTTATAAAATAGTTATTTTAGTTTATCTGTTTTTTTATTCAGGTTATTCTGTAGCACAAAATCCAAAGGATAAAGTGGCAGAACTGCGTGTGGCATTTATTTCAAAAAAAATTGAATTAACGGCCTCAGAGTCTGAAAAATTTTGGCCGGTTTATAACGAGTACAATGATAAAATTAGAGCTGTAAAAAAGAATTTAAGACAGAGCTATAAAAAGGGCGTTGATAATTTAACAGATAAGGAAGCCGAAGATCTTTATCAGTTAGATCTGAAAACAAAACAAGCCGAAATGGCTATTCACGAACAATATTCAGGAAAAATTAAAGATATCATTGGCGCAAAAAAAATCGTAAAATTACACGTTGCCGAAGAAGAATTTAAACTTGAGATAATAAAGAACATTAAAGATAAAAGCGATTAATTGAATTCATTTCAAAATATAGTTAAGATGCTAATCCTTATTAGCATCATTTTTTTATTTAATACACAAATAAGATCACAGGCTGCTTTTGACAGTTTAAAGATAAAACTGCCTAAACATTATTTTAAAACAGTTATTGTATTAGACTCCTACCGAAAAGCCGATCAAAAATTTGCAGATACTGCAAACCTATTAGCGAAAAAATTAAATAGTTATGCTATCAAACAATTTAACGCTTCATTTTACACTCCAATATATACTGAAACATACGAGGTTAAAGAAAAAGGAATTACTAAAAGTACCCACCTTTTATTAACGGGTAATTTTATGTTGCTTGAGCCAATTTTTAGTGGAATTAGTCAACATAGTTTGATTAAAATAGGAATGGGAGTAAGGTGGATCTATAATTCCGGCAAAAAGGGAGTTTGGTTTGTTGATGCTTCTCCCTTTGTTACAAAGGATGTTACATACGAATCTAAGGGGTATTTTCGATTAGCGAGTACATTTGTTTATAGTCATAATGTTAGCGAAAGTTTTAATTGGCGGGTTGGCGCTACCAAATCGTTTTTGTGGGGTAATAAAAATTACTGGCCCTTTATTGGTTTACGTTTTGGTAAATTAGATAAGGTTAATTTTAGCATACAATTTCCGCGAAGTATCAATTTAAATGTGCCGGTAGGACCAAAGCTATCTTTTAGTATGTATACTCGTCCGCAAGGTGGCATGTTTAATTTTTCGAATAACGACTCTCTTTACAGGATCGGTAATGAATCAACTTTTAGCTATACCCGTTATGAGCTAAATACCGGATTTAGAGCAGATGTGAGGGTGAGTAATAATTTTAATTTTTATGTTTCAACCGGAATAAGCTCTAGAAATAACGTTACATTTTATTCAGAGAAGGCGAATAAAGAAAAACCTCGATTGCCATACAGGAATTATTTTTTCTCTAAAACAATGGGGCCAGCCTTATTTGTAAATTTAGGTTTAGTTTTTAAATTCGGTAAAACACGTTCATTCTATCACGAAAAGAATATGTACGATGTTATGGATCTTAATAATAGTATTGATGTTGGAGATAATACCGGTAATACCGGTAACCCCCAAATTCCAATAACCCCAAAATCTAAAAAAGATATTAATCTTGGATCTATTCAGGATCTGATCGATTATAATGATTTTTAGATCGTTTATTAATTCGCTGATTTCGCAAATACACGCTTTAAATTTTCTTAGTGTTTAACCTTGTGGTTTTTTATTAGTAAAGATCATTGCAAATTTGTGAAATCTGTGGCAAAATACTTTAAGAGTCTTTAAAAGGCATATCTTTGTCTTGATGTTTAACAATCGGATCTTAATTATTTTTTTATGTTTATTGTTGGCAAGGATCTCTTTTGCTCAAACCGATTCTCTTGCTCCGATGAATTACAAAAACAGGAAAATAATTTTGGCGTCTACTACTGCAGCTTTAACAACAGGCTCTATTATTTATCTTGATCAGGCATGGTTCGATCAATATAGCACGGGAAAGTTTCATTTTTTTAATGATAATAAAGAATGGCTGCAAATGGATAAGGCGGGGCATCTTTTTACAAATTATCAAACATCGCGGTTAATGATGGGCGCTTTTAATTGGGCGGGTTTTAATAAAAAGCAAGAATTATTTATTGGCGGAACAATTGGTTTTGCTTACATGACAGCGGTGGAGTGTATGGATGGATTTAGTAACGGTTGGGGATTTTCTTATGGAGATATCATTGCGAACGCTTTGGGTACTTCTGCGGCCATTAGCCAGCAGGCGTTTTGGAAAGAACAACGTATTCAGTTTAAATTTTCGTATGCACAAAGCGGACTAGCAAAATATAATCCCGATCTTTTAGGAAAAAGTTTTAGTACTCAAATATTAAAAGACTATAATTCCCAAACTTATTGGTTAAGTGTAAACCCAAGTTCTTTTATTAAAAAAGAAAATAAATTTCCTAAGTGGTTAAATGTAGCCTTTGGTTACAGCGCCTATGGAATGTTAGGTGGTTATGAAAATAATTTTGTTGTGCAAGACGCTGATGGAAATGTTTTAAAGTTTGATCGCGAACGTCGTTATTATTTTAGTTTAGATGTTGATCTTAATAGAATAAAAACAAAATCCAAAGTTCTTAAAAAAGTTTTTTCAGTCATAAATATTTTAAAATTTCCTGCGCCTGCAATACAATTTGGTAAAAACAAAACACGGTTTTATTATTTGTATTATTAACCCGTTTAATTTTTCTGTTGAAAACTAATAATTTGTTTTTATATCAAATTAATGTATTTTTAATCTATGGCAGTTAACGAAAAAGAAGAAACCGAAAAGCTATATTATTCCATTAGCGAAGTTTCAGATTTATTTGATCTGAATGCAAGTACGATTCGTTTTTGGGAGAAAGAGTTTGAGATGTTAAGTCCTACTAAAAATAAAAAAGGCAATCGTTTATTTACAAAAAAAGACATTGATTATTTAGCACAGATCGTTGATCTTGTAAAACAAAAAGGATATACTATCCAAGGTGCCAAGGAGCAATTGAAAAATAAGCCTGCTGCAAAGAAAACGAATAGTGTTAACGAAGATGTTATTGCCAAATTAAAAGAAATTAAAGCTAAGCTGATCGATCTAGGAAAAGATCAAGATTAAAAAAGATAAGAATGGAAAATTCAACCGGACAACAAGCAAATTTAGATAATGGGAAAACAGTTGCCATTGTTTCTTACATTACTCTTATTGGGTGGATAGTTGCTCTAATAATGCATGGCAATGCAAAAAGTTCGCTTGGCGCTTACCATTTGCGTCAAATGCTTGGTTTAATGATCTTGGCTGTTGCTACTACTATTTTGCGTGTACCATTAATGTTTATCCCATTTTTAGGCTGGGGTGTAAATTTGGCAATTTCTATTGGACTATTGGTTTTTTGGATATTAGGGCTTATTGCTGCCGTTAATGCCGAAGAGAAACCAATTCCCTTATTAGGAGATCTGTTTCAAAAATGGTTTGCTGCAATTGGAAAATAGAAATTTTAATAGTCGATAATTATTCGCCTTTTCACTTTTGAAAAGGCGTTTTTTTTGGTCAAAATAGCTACAAAAACCTTACTTTTGAATCCAATATGAAAAATTTTATTTTTTTAAGTTTATGCCTTGGTTTTCTTTTTGGTTGCGACTCAAAATCTTCAGAAAGCAATAAAGAACAAACGCCAGTAAAAACGGATTCTGCAAATGTGCTTGTGCAAAAAGATACAGTTACAGAACTTGCATCAACTAATTCATTTAATACCAATAATCAATTTAATAATATTACTTCTGTTTTGGCAGGTCATAAAGGCAAGGCAAATAATTTAAATTATTTATTTGACACGTTGATCTGGGATGGACATTCAAAGTTTATTGATAGCAGCTGGACACGTTTAGAAAAAAAACGTTTGCAAGCTATGAAAGATTGGGGTAGAAAAGAATTTGAAACAGCAAGCGCAAAAACAAAAATTGTTTTTTATCCTTTTAGTGGCCCGGATTATTTAACGGCAAATGCTTTTTTTCCTAACGCAGATAAATACATAATGCTTGGACTTGAACCTGTAGGAAAATTACCGGATCTTGAAAAATTTAAAAAAGGAGAGCCTTCGGAATATTCAAATGATTTTAAAAAATCTTTAGGCGATATTTTTGATAAGAGTTATTTTATTACGCGTAAAATGCAAAGCGATTTTCAAGCGCAAAAAGTAAATGGTCTATTGCCAATTCTTACCTTCTTCATAAAAAGAACCGGTAACGAAATTTTAGATATTAAATATTTGGTACGATACAACCAAGACAGCATAAGCGAAGTAGCTTACGATTTTAAAAGTGATGACCATAAACCTTTTGGTGTAAGAGTCGATTTTTTACAAGAAGGCAAACAAAAATCTGTTTATTATTTTAAATATGATGTAAGTAATAAATTATTTAACGATACCACTGTTTTTAATAAATACATTAATGCCAATACAACAAATTGTATTACTTATATTAAAAGTGCATCGTACTTGTTACACGCCGGATTCATGAGCAACATGCGTGACCTGATCTTGAAAAATTCGAGTAGCATCATTCAAGACGATACCGGAATTCCGTTTAAATATTTTGAAGAAGGTAAAAAGTTTGACGTAAAATTGTATGGTGAATATACACGTCCGGTTGAAGATTTTCCGTATTTAAATTTACAAAAGCCTTTGCAGGAAGCATTTCACAGAGATAGTTTAAAAGTAAAGAAAATGCCTTTTCATTTAGGTTACCATTGGGGAAGTAAAAAGGACGTGATCATTTTTGCGCAGAAGAAGTAAAATTATATTTGTAAATTGTTATCCCGAAAGAGGAGGGATCTTAAAACAGATGCTTCCTTTCGTCAGCATGACAAACATTGTTTTTTGAGAAACATTGAAGTATAGAGAAACAAATTACAGGGGAATTAATTTATTGAATTAAAATAAATACAATGTTTACAATAGACACACATACACACATTATCCCAAAACACATTCCTGATTTTTTTAAAAAATTTGGCTATGGCGAATTCATTACTTTAGATCACCATCAAAAGGATAAAGCCTGGATGATGCAAGGAAATAAAAAGTTCAGAGAAATTTCAGAAAATTGCTGGGATGCTGAAGTACGTATTCGTGAGATGGCGCAGCATCATGCAGATATGCAGGTTATTTGCACAATTCCTGTGATGTTTAGTTATTGGGCAAAAGCAAATGATTGTTTAGAGGTGAGTAAATTTTTAAACGATGACATTGCAACAACGGTAAACAATCATCCTGATAAATTTATTGGCTTGGCAACTGTTCCTATGCAAGACACTAAGCTTGCTGTGCAGGAGTTAGAGCGCGCCATGAAAAATGGTTTTAAAGGAGTGCAAATAGGCAGTAACATTAATAATTTAAATTTACACGAAGAACAATTTGATGAATTTTTTGCTGCTTGCGAAAGTTTAAATGCAGCCATACTTGTTCACCCTTGGCAAATGATGGGCCAAGAGCACATGACAAAATATTGGTTGCCTTGGTTAGTGGGTATGCCTGCAGAGATCAGTCGCGCTATTTGCAGTATGATATTTGGCGGTGTATTTGAGAAGTATAAAAATTTAAAAGTTTGTTTTGCGCACGGTGGTGGTTCTTTTTTACCAACCATCAGTAGAATAGAGCATGGCTGGGATTGCAGACCAGACCTTGTTGCTATTGATAACCCAATTAACCCGAAAGAATATTTAGGAAAGTTTTGGGTAGACAGTCATGTATGCGATCACAAAATGTTGCAATACGTTATTGATCTGGTTGGCGCCGATAAAGTAATTCAAGGAAGTGATTATCCTTTTCCTTTAGGTGAAGCTGTGCCGGGCGAACTAGTGAGAACAGCGCCAATTTCAGACATTGAAAAAGAAAAGATTTTAGGGAGTAGCGCTAAGAGTTGGTTGGGGATTTAATAATTTAATAAAAATTAAATTATTTTTTAGGTTTTACTTCTTTTGGTTTATCAGTTTCAGTTTTTAGGTCCTCTGCTTTGCATGATTTGCAAGCTTCATAGCCTGCTTTTTTAGCTGCAGATAATTCCATTCCTTTTTTACCTGTTTTTGCAATACTACAATTTTTAGCGTGATATTTTTTACCACTTTCAGTTACATAAACAGTTTGAGCTTTTATTTTTGTAAAGCTTAATAACAAGAATAAAATAGCGATGAATAATAGATTTTTATTTTTCATGTAATTTTAGATAGAATTTTATTGATTGTTTTGAGGTACAGTTTACGCTTTAGTTACTAAAGCAAAATTCCCTTCAATTTTAAAGTTCCAACCTTTTTCGAAAATTTTTGGAAGGAAGCGTCTGTATAATACCATACGGCCATTTTCAACAGAGTCGTCCTCGTTATCACGACCTACTGCATTAAATTCGTATACGTTTACTTTAGGATGCTCTTTCATGTAATTTTTTACGATCTCAACGATCGTATTCATTACCTGATAAACTTCACCTTTATTAGTTGCAACATATTCTTCACCTTCAAACTCATCATTTACAACGCCAAACACAATGTTAGCGTGTAAGATGTTGTCCTGAAGTCTGCCAAATCTAACCTCATATCTTAACGCACTTTTTGTATTAAAATAATACACGCCTGCACTAGGAATATTTGGGTATTCGATGGGTAGAATATTTTTATAAACGGGAGTTGTCAACTATTTTGTATTAAGCGATTTCAGTTACTTTTTTTTTAAATCTATCAGCAAGCACTAATTCCTTAGTACCTCCTGTATAGTCATAAAAGCCTTTTCCTGATTTTACACCAAGGTGGCCTGCAGTAACCATATTCACTAATAAGGGACAAGGAGCATATTTTGGATTTCCAAAACCATCCTGTAATACGCGTAAAATATTTAAACAAACATCTAATCCAATAAAATCGGCCAATTGCAATGGGCCCATTGGGTGAGCCATTCCTAATTTCATAACGGTATCAATTTCTTCAACACCTGCAACACCTTCATTTAAAGTAATGATGGCTTCGTTGATCATTGGCATTAATATTTTATTTGCAACAAATCCCGGAAAGTCATTTACTTCAACAGGGATCTTATTTAATTTTTTAGAAGTTGCCATGATCAGATCACAAACTTCATCAGAAGTATTATAACCTCTGATAATTTCAACCAGTTTCATAATAGGAACCGGGTTCATAAAATGCATTCCAATTACTTTATCGGCACGTTTAGTAACCGCAGCAATTTGAGTGATAGAAATAGAAGAGGTATTGCTCGCTAAAATTGTAGCCGGAGAACAAACTTCATCTAATTGTTTAAAGATCTTTAATTTGATATCTAAATTCTCGCTGGCAGCTTCAACCACTAAGTCGGCATTTTTTGCTCCGGTAACAATATCAGTATGCGTTGTAATGTTTTTTAAGGTAACATTTTTCGCATCTTCTGTAATAGTTCCTTTTTGAACCTGACGATCAAGATTTTTTGTAATGGTAGCAATTGCTTTTTGAAGCGCTGCCTCATTAATATCAACTAAATTTACAATGTATCCTGATTGAGCAAAAGCATGCGCAATCCCATTTCCCATTGTTCCGCTTCCTATTACTGTAATATTTTTCATTGGTGATTTTATTTTTGTTTTTCCTTTTATTAACTTATTAAACTAATTTACAAAGGGAACCTTCTTAAATTGTTGTTTATTGGATCTTCTTTAGGAATTAAATCTAGGTTAGAATAATGGTTTTAGCAAAGAAAATTTTAAACATTACTTTTAAAAAATAAAAACCTCAAACTTTTATGGTTTGAGGTTTTTAAATTAGTTTAAAATTAGTTCGTAATACTGATCTTCTTTTCTAATTCCTCGATGTAAGCTTTAAAACGCTTATCGGTATCCATTAAATTATTTACGGTACGGCAAGCATGTAAAACAGTTGCGTGATCTTTTCCTCCGCAATGCATTCCAATGGTAGCTAAAGATGACTTGGTCATGCTTTTTGCAAAATACATTGCAATCTGACGAGCCTGAACCACTTCACGTTTACGTGTTTTAGATTTCATTGTGTCAATAGCAAGATCGAAATAATCGCAAACTACTTTTTGGATGTAATCAATAGACACTTCACGTGCTGTGCTCTTCACAAATTTATCGATCATTGTTTTGGCTAATTCCAAAGTGATCGTTTTTTTGTTTAAGCTAGATTGTGCTAATAATGAAATTAAAGCACCTTCTAATTCACGTACGTTTGAAGTAATACTGTATGCTAAATATTCGATAACTTCTTTTGGTAATTGAATACCTTCGTTATAAACTTTTTTCTCAAGGATTGCAATTCTTGTTTCTAAGCCCGGAGCTTGCAAATCAGCGCTAAGTCCCCATTTGAAACGAGATAATAAACGTTGCTCAATTCCTTGAATATCAACAGGAGCACGATCAGATGTTAATACGATTTGTTTTCCTAATTGGTGTAAGTGATTAAATATGTGGAAGAAAACATCTTGTGTTTTTTCTTTACCTGCAAAATACTGAACATCATCAATAATTAAAACGTCGATCATTTGATAAAAATGAACGAAATCATTTTGATTATTGTTTTTTATAGATTCAATAAATTGAGTGATGAATTTTTCTGATTGAACGTATAAAACAGTTTTGTTTGGAAAATTCTTTTTTACTTCAATACCGATTGCTTGCGCTAAGTGAGTTTTACCTAAACCAACACCACCATATAATAACAATGGGTTAAAAGCATTTCCTCCCGGTTTTTGAGCAACTGCAAATCCGGCACTGCGCGCTAAACGGTTACAATCACCTTCAACTGAATTTTCAAAACTATAGTTAGGGTTTAATTGAGATTCAACTTGAACCTTTTTTAATCCCGGAATTACAAATGGATTTTTAATTGGGTTTGATCCAATATCAATTGGCATTGATACAGCAGGATTTTTTAAGTTCGTGCTGATGTTTGGTAATTTAAAAGTAATTGGCGTTTCAGTTTTACCTGAAGCGTTATCCATGATGATATTGTATTCTAATCTACCTTCTGCACCTAATTCTTTTTTTATTACTTTTTTAATTAGAGTAATATAATGTTCTTCGATCCATTCATAAAAAAACTGAGATGGAACTTGTATGGTTAAAACGCTGTTGTTTAATTTAATTGGTTTAATTGGGTCAAACCATGTTTTAAAATTTTGAGGGCTAACATTGTCTTTAATAATTTCCAGGCATCCGTTCCAAATCTGTTCTGCAGTCTTCTCCTTCATCATTTTGTAAAAAGTTTTAAATATTATGTTGTGTAAAGTAATTAACTATTTCGTGTTTGTAAATATAATGCGATTATTTGTCTTTGCAACAAAAAAAACAAAAAAAAAGTTTAATAAAATTTGACCTTAAAACTTGCAGGATTAGTTTTTTTTTACTTGGGGGTCTAAATCTTAATATTTTTGTTGTTTTGTAAGTTTTTTTTGTTATATGAAGAGAAGAAAACCTCTATTTTGCCCAGCCATATGCCCGCCCAGCCAACTTGAGTAATTTGAACTTCCTTACTTTCGCTATTTAGGATAACCTGAGGATTTTCTATAAATGTGTGTGTGTGGCCACCAATTATCAAATCAATATTTTTTGTTTTTTCAGCAAGTAGTATATCTGAAATTTTATTTGTATCATATCTATAACCCAAATGCGATAGACAAATTACGTAATCGCACTTTTCATCGTTCTTTAAAATAGAAGCAATTTTATTGGCATTTAAAATTGGGTCGATATAAATAATTCCTTTTATATTTTTTTGTTCCACCAAATTTTCAAGATCAATTCCAACGCCTAAAACGCCAATTTTTAAAGGCCCTTTTTTGTAAATTTTGTAGGGACTGATCTTTTTATTTTTTGAAAGTTCAGTGTCATCAAAATTATAATTGCAATTTATAAAATCAAAAGTTGCATGTGGCATTTGAGTGACAATGTTTTTGCAGCCCATGTCAAAATCATGATTACCAAAGGTTACGGCGTCGTATCCCATTAAGCTCATTAATTTGTATTCTATTTCTCCATGGTAATAATTAAAATATGGTGTGCCTTGAAATATATCTCCTGCATCTAAAACTAAAACATGTTTATCTTCCGATCTTATTTTTTCAATGGCCGAAGCACGTTTTGCAAATCCGCCTTCGCCCGAATATTTTGCATCGTTTTCAGGAAATGGTTCTATTCGGCTATGCTGATCGTTCGTATATAAAATGGTTAGTTTTGTAAATCCCTTTTCCAGTAACAGATCATTTTGTGCCAGGCTGCTAATGCTGTAAATAGAGGCTGCCGAACCAAGTGTGTATTTTAAAAAATCACGTCTATTTTGAAAATTGAAATCGGCCATCTTTATAGGGAATAATTTGTTTTTTATTTTCGGTTAAAAACACACAGTAATTAATAATTCCATCTCTTATTTTTAAATTACTTTTTTGCAGCACAATAGGATCTTTTAGGAACATAAAATTATCTCCGCCATTTGCTAAATAATCACTTGTAAGAACAGTATAGTTTTTAGTTTTTTCAATTTTTTCATTGTTAATAGTGGCCTCTAGAAGTTTATTGTTTTCTACTTTTATTCTCAAGCCAGAAAAAAAATGTTTTTTCTCTATAATAGTTTCTAATCCTTCGAGTAATTTTTCACCCGAAATTTTTACAAGAACCAGCTCGTTTTCAAACGGCATTAATTCAAAAATATTTATAACCTTTATATCTCCTTTAGGTAAATTTACCCTTAAACCGCCTCTATTTATTATTACAAGATCAATTGATGTGTTTTTAAATTCTTGTTTTGACGAATGGTTTAAAGCATCGCAAACAAAATTTCCTAAAGTTGATTCTTCTCCGTCTTTTAAAAGTGCCTCGGTTGAAGTAGCTATTATTTTTTCCGTTTCAGCGTTAACTTTTACTTTGTATTCGGCTATAGTAACTTTCGCATTTATACTTTCAGAATTCTCTTTAAGAGATGAGTGTGTAAAATCTTCTTTCTGTTTTAAATATGTTTTTGTGCAGCCGGCAAAAAATAAAACAGATAAAAAGAGATATATAATTCTGGCTTTCATTAAAAAACTTATTTTTGTAAAAATAACATTTTAAAACAGCCACGTTTTATTATAATTTTTGATAAGTAAAAATTTAACATTGAAGTTACTTTGGCGTTTAAAATAAACTACTTTATATGATAAGATCTGAAACAAAAATACGCGTTCGTTATGGCGAGACCGACCAAATGGGTTATGTTTATTATGGTGTTTATGCTCAATATTATGAGGTGGGTAGGGTTGACGCAATGAGATCATTAGGCTTTAGTTATAAACAAATTGAAGAAAAGGGTCTTTTAATGCCGGTTATAGATTTTTCTATTTCGTATAAAAAACCTGCCTTTTATGATGATGAAATTACAGTTGTAACCTATGTACGAGATAAACCATTGGGTGTAAGGATTATTTTTGAATATGAGTGTTTTAATCAAGCCGGGGAGTTGTTAAACACAGGAAAAGTAACCCTTGTTATGATTGAAAAGGTTACCAATAAAATGTGCAAAATTCCTGATTGGTTTCAAAATGCCTTTAATGCATTTTTTTAAAGGTTTTATAGCCAAAATTCCTTATTTTCGCTCATCAAAAATCGAGAGATGATTTCTACAAAAAAAATTCAAATGGTTGACCTAAAAGGTCAATACGAAAAAATAAAAACCGAAGTTGATGCGGGCATCCAAGAGGTACTTAACACAACTGCATTTATAAACGGCCCCGCTGTTAAAGAATTTCAAGCCGATCTGGAAAAATACTTAAACGTAAAACATGTTATTCCTTGTGCAAATGGCACCGATGCTTTACAAATTGCAATGATGGCTTTGGGTTTAAAACCGGGAGATGAAGTGATCACAGCAAGCTTTACTTATGTTGCAACGGCAGAGGTTATTGGGCTATTAGGACTTACACCTGTTTTAGTAGATGTTTATCCCGATACCTTTGATATAGATATTGAGGCTATCGAAAAAAACATCACACCAAAAACAAAAGCTATTGTACCTGTACATTTATTTGGTCAGTGTGCCGATATGGAACGTATTATGGCGCTTGCAAAAAAACATAATTTATATGTGATAGAAGATGTAGCACAAGCAATTGGTGCCGATTATACTTTTTCTGATGGTCGTAAACAAAAGGCCGGAACAATTGGTGATATTGGATGTACTTCTTTTTTTCCAAGTAAAAATTTAGGTTGTTATGGTGATGGTGGTGCCATGTATACTAATAATGATGACCTTGCAAAAAAAATGCGCATGATCGCACATCACGGACAAAGCGTGCAATACGTGCACGATGTTTTAGGGGTGAATTCAAGATTAGATACAATACAAGCAGTTGTGCTTAAAGCTAAATTAAAACATTTAGATGAGTATGCAGCAGCAAGAAATAAGGTTGCCGATTATTATGATAAAGCTTTTGC
>JALHPG010000032.1 GCA_022842625.1 Bacteroidia bacterium
ATAGTATATCAATGCACTTTTATCAGATAAAATAATTAGTAAGGAGTTACTTGAACTTGCTTGGACACCATTTGTTTTGGCCGATGGAAAATCAACAAATTATGGTTTAGGTTGGGCTGTTGGCAATTATAAAGGTTTAAACTTTGCTTCACATGGTGGTGCTTGGAGTGGTTGTAAATCATACGGCATTCTTTTCCCAACAGAACAATTATATGTTGTTATGCTTTCAAATACAAATTCGCCTACGTTCGTTCCTTTTTGCTCATCAATTGCATTGCGTATGGCAGGTAAACAATCATCTACCCCATCAAAAATAAAACCTGACAACAAAACTCTTCAAGAATATGTAGGCACATATTCAATAACATCTCCCGAATTTGACTTTAAACCAATGTTAAGACAGATCACATTAAATAAAGACACATTATTTTCACAATTAATAGACGACGAAGATGAAAAAATTCCGTTGGTGTATACAGACAAAGATTTTTTTTCAATAAAAACCAGTGCTAAAAAGTTCCAATTTATTCGTGACAAAAAAGGTAAAATAATTTCAATAGAAGTGTTTAATGAACCAGTTCAATATGGACCAAGGCAAACAAACATAAAGACTGATAAACAACTGCCGACAAAATAAGCCCGAACCGCTAACAGCACCTACCGGTATTTGGCGCGGGCGTGGTCATCGCAAAGCCATTTATTGCCTCTTTCGCAGACTTTACTTTGTTTTGGCTTTGCTAATAAACATGTGTATCTTTAAATTAAAGTTTCGGCAGACAGTGTTTTATAAAACGCAAGCGCATGTTTGCAAAACGTTATGAGGCATTTTTGACAGACAAGATTAAAATAGGTTACAAGCAGACAACAAAAATTACTTAGACATGAAAAAAATTATTATTGACAAACCGTGTACAGTGAAATGGGGATCCATGAAAAAGATAGATGCTGGTCGCTTTTGTTCGGTGTGCAGACAAGAGGTTAGGGACTACAGTAATAAAAGTGCGGCTGAAATAACTGAAATGATTGAGGAACTTAGTAATCAAAAATTCTGCGCTAAATTTAATGAAGACCACGTTATAGTTTTAGACAACAATCGACGTGAGACACCAATATTTCGCTATTTCGCTGCTTCTATAATGACAGTTTTATTGCTCTTTGGGTGCAAGACAAAAAGGAAAACTGTATATAGCAGTCCACGCTTTATGAGTTTCGATGACTCACCGAAAACTGAACAAACTAGACAAAAAATTAATTCGGTTCATACAAAAAACAGCTTATAACAGCAAGCCATGGCGCAATGCGGGCGGACCTGCAAGGCTTTTGCAAATTTAAGGTCGCTTCGCGAATTGACATTTTCATTTTGCAAAAGTCTAATAAACACATATCTTTATATAAACGTTTCGGCAGACAGTGTTTCATTAGCCGCAAGCGCAAGCTTGCCAAACGTTAGGTGTTGTGTTAAGATAACTCAGTGAGAAAATCAATTATCAAAGAAATAGTAACACTTATTGTTTGTGCCTTGACAGCATTTGTAATAGCATTATTATTCTGTGACTTTACACCTAGTGGAGACTTAAGTTTAAAAATATTTAATATAGGTACTGAGACTACAGCAAATTCTTGGCTTTATCTATTTTGGTTGTTTTCAATTTTCATAATTAATAGTTTAAGACAAATAAAATTGAAATATGAAAGTCTTGTTACAAATATTGTATTACTCATTGTTTCGTTACGACTACTGTATTTTATATATGGCAGAATAAATTCAATTACACGACTAAAAATTGCAATGCAAATAGACCAATGTGACGTAAGTAACAATAATAAATTTCTTTATTTACTTTGGACAATTTCGATATTGTTAATAGTTACGACAATTATAATTCTATTCTCATTTCAAAAACATCTTAGACAAAGAATGACTACTAAAAAAAACACATAAAATACGTCACATAACAAAAAGCCATGGCGCAATGTGGGTGAATGCTTCGACTAAAGTTTATTTGAGCCTTTCGACTTCGCTCAGGATAAACTTTACCGAAAGACTCAGTAAAGGCTTACAAAAGGCAGTCGGTCATAAAGCGGAGCAGCAAAAAAATTACGATACAGATCTTATCCATGGCAACAAAAAACACTAAAACAACATTTAACTTATTTGATGCGGATCTAAAAGTTGCGAAAGAATTAGTGTATGATATCTGTGATCTTGAGTTAAGCGATTTTAAACAGAATTTGGAAGGCGCAGATTACGGGGCTTGTTCGTTTAAACTAAATGGAAAAACAATTCAATATCGCGTTTCAAAAATAACACCTACAAAAACCGGGCAGTTTGTAACTGTTTGGAAAAGAAACAAAGACGGAATAACAGCGCCCTTTGATGTTTCAGATGGCGTAGATCTTATCATTATCACTTCAAAAAGTGGGGCTAATTTTGGGCAGTTTATTTTTCCAATATCTGTTTTAGCAGACAAAGGAATAATCACAAGAAACGGCAAACAAGGAAAACGTGGTATTAGAGTTTATCCGCCATGGGATATTGCCACAAATAAACAAGCAAAGCAAACTCAAAGCTGGCAAACAAACTATTTTTTGCCGATCAAAGGTGACAATTCAGGAGATAACGAATTAATAAAAAAACTCTTAGCCGAGAACTTTTAATTTCTCTTAAAGATTAAAACCCTAGCGGTTTGCCTTGGTAATAGTCTAACACTTTTAATTTAAAAATGTAATCGTATTTTGCTTGTAACAAATTACTTTCTGCTGCAAACAAACGGTTTTTTGATGTACTAAAATCAAAAGCGCTAATAACACCCGCATCAAATTTTTGTTGAGCGTATTTAAACGATTCACCGGCGGCATCAACACTTAATTTGGTGGCCATATATTTATTTAAGGCTGCTTTTGCACTTACGTATGCTTGCGAAATGGTTTTATATAAATTTTGTTTTGCAAGGTCTTGTGTGAAACGCGCATTAAGTGTATTTAACTTTGCGTTTTTAATGGCGGTGTGCGTTTGCAAACCATTAAACAAGGGAATGTTAATTGTAAGGCCAATACTTTTATTGATGTTATTATTAAATTGATCTTCGAAGGATGTTTTGCGGGTAATTAATTGGGTAACGGGTGTAAAAACACTATCACCTTTATTAGTAATACCACTTACCTGAAAGCCGTTATAAGTAACACCTAAAATATCTTTTGCTAAACCCGATGTTCCGGTTCCCATACTGGCATTAAAACTAATGGAAGGGCTTATTCTTCCTCTGCTTGCCGCTAACGATCTTTCGGAACTTAAAATAGAATACTCGCCGCTTTTAATGTTGGGCTGATTTTTTACACTTGTTTCGTAAATGTATTGTATGTTGTTGTTTAATAACTGACCATCTTCAATGCTTAAATTAGGTCTCACAATAGTGAAGTTAGTTACCGAATCTAAATTCATTAACTGTTTTAAATTCAACATCGAAATAGATAAATTATTTTCGGCAGTGGTAACGTTTACTTGTTCGTTAGCCAATTGTGCTTTCACATCGTATTCAATACTTTTAGCAATTGTGCCGGCGTTAACCAATTTTTGAGTGCGTTCTAATTGCTCTTGCGTTACTTTAGTTTGGCTTTCAGAAATTTTAAGTAACTCTTCGGCAAAAATTAAAGCAATATAAGCGTTAGCAACGTTTAACGACAGATCGTTCTGCATCTGTTTCACATTTTCAACACTGCTTAAATAATTGTATTCATTTGCCTTTATGGTATTGTATTGACTTAAGCCACTCCATAAAACCAAGCTGCTACTTATATAAAAGTTTTGCGATAATACCTGTGTGTTGGCAAAGGTATTTGTAAATCTGTCGATAGTTTGACCAAAGTTGTAGTTATGTTGCGCCCCCATATTTAAAGATGGTAAAATAGCTGCTTTACTTTGGGTACTGTTGTTGCTAATTATTTCTGAGTTGATTGAGGCTTGTTTTAAACTAATATTATGTTTTAATGCATAGGAAATGCATTGCTGCAGATCCCAACCGGTTTGAGAGCTAAGCGCAAAAGAGGTTAAAACAGAAAATAGGATGAGTAAGTTTTTCATGAAAATAATTTGATTATAAAATTAAATAATTTATTGTGGTTTAAACCTTAAAATAAAAAAAATCACACTAACGGTAAATTTAAGGGTGTGTTGGATAAAAATCGATGAAGGCTATTACGAATTCTTTTTAACAGCTCTTGTGTTTAGAGATAAAACAAAGATCAAGAACACAACACTCGTACTTACAATGGTGAGTAAACTCAGTGTAGGTTGATTAAAAAAGTAGGTTAACAAAGAGGCGCCAATGGTAATAATGCTAAACGTATAAATTATTAAAACAGTTTTTACATGACTATAACCACAATCTATTAATTTATGATGTAAGTGGTTTCTATCGGCATTAAACGGCGATTGTCCTTTAAGCGCACGTGTGATAAATACACGCAGTGTGTCTAACAAAGGATAAATTAATGCGGCAATTGCAAAAACAGGTTTTGAAATATGCACCCAAAAAGAATCTAATTTTTGTATCGGGAACTCGATCATTTTTATAGCGAGAATACATACAAACACACCTATCACCAGCGAACCCGAATCGCCCATAAAAATTTTAGCAGGTTGAAAATTAAAAATTAAAAAACCTAATAACGCGCCTCCTAAGGCAAACGATAGTGCGGCATACGGAAAATCGTTGGCGAAAATAAACCAGGTGCCAAATGCGGTACAGGTTATTAAACCTACACCTGCCGCTAAACCGTCAACCCCATCAATTAAATTTATTGAGTTAACCACAACAACATAGGTAAAAATAGAAATAAAAACACTGCCCCAATAAGGAATATCGTATACACCAAAAATTCCATGCAAGCTTGTGACACGAATATTCCCCATCAATACTAAGATCAAGGCAACTACAATGTGTGCGAATAATTTTTTTACGGGAGCAGTTCCAATAATATCATCCTTAACGCCAACAAAAAATAAAATAAGACTGGTGGCAACAATTAATTTAAATTCGGTGACCGATTCAAAAATGGTTTCGTAATACCGCATATCATCAATGTTATACCATAACGAATAGGCAAACAATGTACCGGCATAAATGATAATGCCGCCAATGGTGGGCACCGATCCTTTGTGAATTTTACGATCTTCAGAGGGCACATCAATTAAGCGCTTTAACACCGCTACTTTTATAAGCGCAGGTGTTGAATAAAGCACAACAATAAATGCTGTTAAAAAAACTAGAATAAGTACCGCCATTTAAAAATCGTAATATAAATTATATATGCTGGTTCTAATACCTAAATATATAAAATTAGTTTGGTTGTTTAAGTTAGTAAAGTTATTAAAATTTTGCGCTCTATAGGTAATTCCTAAATTGACATTAAAATTATAGGCAGGATTGATCAAATAGCCGATTTTAGCATTTATAAGTTGATTGGTGTAATAATACTCGCCGTTTTTAAGTAAATTTTGGTAGTTGTATTTCATGTTCACAAATAAACGTTTCCATTTGTAATCGGCCATTACAATGAATTCTTTTCCCGATCCCGGAGTGTATGCCAATGTTTGATTGTAGTTTGAAAAGGATTGGTTGGTGGTTGTGCCTAAGGGACTATTATAACTATTTTCGTTCACATCATTATATTCAAGCTGCAGAAATAAATTTTTTATTCCCAACACATCAAAATAATTTGCGCCAATTTGATAACCAATAGCATCTCCGTGTTGATTGCTGTTACTTAAGTCATCGGCCATAAACTGCCCATACAAATTAAACTTATTGGTTATTTTTATTTTTAGATCTGTACCAATTACAATATTGTTTTTATTGTTTAATTTATATTCGGGTAAATTCGAATAAATTACCGGATTAAAATACTGCCAGCTTAAATCCTGCCTGTTGCGATCATCTGCCGCGTGCCAGATCATTCCTTGAAAAAAACCAATGTTTAAAAATTTAGTGGCGTTAATACTTAGGTATTGAAAAGAAGCAGCCTTTTTTTGGAATAATCGTTCTGAATTTGGCGTAGGTATTTTGGCAGCCGGTTCTAAATTCATTAATACAGAATAAATATTGGTGTAACTCACTCGGCCTTTAAACCATTGCTGCGTAATGCGCGCATAAGGATAGTTAAATGAATTGTCGCTAAGAAGAAGAGAGCGGTAACCATTTCCTATTTTTTGTTTACCATGTCCAACTTGTATGTTTAAATTTTTTATTGGCTGCACCGAAATAAAGCCCGATGAAAACGCGTAATCGTAACCGGTTGTTTTAAAAGTTTTCCATCGGCCTTGCCCGGGAACAACAAGACTAGCTTTTGCCATATTAGAAATGTAATCAGGAAAGGTTGATTGATTTTCGGCGAACATGGTTTCAAAATAAAATTTGTTGCCAATGTAACCGCTACCAATTAAACCACGTGTGTTTGTATTAAATCTGCGGTTAAGCGTATCGCTAAGATCTTTTCCTTCTTCAAAATTTAGAATAGGATCTAGGCGTAATTTAAAATTTTCGTTCGAAGGCTCGACGCGAACAACGTGTTTAAAAAACATCGCGTCTAGTGCAGGATCATCAACGATGTATTTAAAAATACGATGCGTGTCCGGAACGTGAACATATTTTGGACTAAAAAAATGTATGTAGGGCTTTATGCCCGAATGAATGGAAGAATCTTTTTGAGCCAAAGCTCTTTCGGTTAACAGCGAAAAATTATTATCGTTAGGTAAATTGTAGAATTGAGCATTTGTCTTAAACGAAAAAAGTTGTGCGGTAATTAAAAGCAAGACTATTTTGCAAGTATATGATAATTTTATCTTGAGCATTTTTGTCTTGTATCTTGAGTCCCTTTAATCTTGTGTCTAAAAATTACCAAACCTTTACGTTTTCTTTTTTCTTAAAGTCGTCGTAAACCTGTTTTATTCCTTCTTCCAGATCTATCGTGTGCTTCCAGCCTTGTTGGTGTAAAAAACTTACGTCCATTAATTTACGAGGAGTGCCATCGGGTTTAGTAAGATCGTGTTTAATTTCGCCGGTATAACCAACAATTTTTTGGATCAATAATGCGAGGTCTTTAATTGAAAGATCTACGCCTGTTCCAATATTAACATGTTGCGAGCCGTTATAGTTTTTCATTAAATAAACGCATGCATCTGCCATGTCATCTGCGTGTAAAAACTCACGCATTGGCGAGCCGGTGCCCCACATTTCAACAAATGGTAAATTGTTAAGTTTGGCTTCGTGAAACTTTCTGATCAATGCAGGTAATACGTGTGAGTTATTTAAATTGTAATTATCGTTAGGGCCATATAGGTTAGTTGGCATAACCGAAATAAAATTACAATCGTATTGTCTCCTATAGCTCTCGCATAATTTTATTCCTGCAATTTTTGCGATCGCATAAGGTTCGTTGGTATCCTCTAAATACCCGCTTAATAAATATTCTTCTTTTAAAGGCTGTGGCGCTAATTTGGGATAAATACACGATGATCCTAAAAATAAAAGTTTATCAACCTTGTTGGTGTATGCAGAATGGATGACATTATTTTGGATCATTAAATTTTCATACAAAAAATCTGCACGATAAGTATTATTTGCTTGAATGCCACCAACTTTTGCAGCTGCTAAAAAAACGTAGTTAGGTTTTTCCTTTTCAAAAAAATCGGCAACTTGTTTTTGATCTCGCAGATCTAATTCTGAAGAGGTTTTTAAAACAAAATTTGAAAATCCTTTGTTCTGTAAATTTCTAAGTATTGCCGAGCCCACCATTCCACGGTGACCGGCTATGTATATTTTCGAATTTAAGTCCACTATAGTTCTTTTAAAAAAGTTTTATTTGATTTAGGGTCGTTGAAGTAATAATATTTTTTATTTTGAAAATCGAAATAATATTTTTTGGTTACCGGAGATTTGAAAAGGTATTGATTAGGCCCTTCTACAGTTTTATAACTTAATACCTCAGCTTCATTATACTTAAGCAGGATACTGTTTTTAGCATCTAAAAAAACCACGTGTTCGCCGTTCTCTACAAACACTTCAGTATAGTCAATAGGTTTTAAATTAAAATAATCCGAATACAGAATATATTTTTTTAAAAGTTTATTATCTTTAATAAAATACATGTTTGTGTGGCAATATCCCCTGTTGAAATTGTTTGGTATGTATCCATCGGTAGCTATCATCCCCGAAGAAGTTTCTAAAAGATCGGTTTGTTCTAATAAAATTGTGGTGCCGTTTACCTTTTTTAAAAAAACCACTTTTGAGTTATAGCCATCTTCGTTTTTCCACGATTTTTCGTCGGCTGAATATTTTTTTATTGTAACCGTATCGGTTGCGTCAATTGAGCAAGAGCGAAAAACAGAATCTTTTGAAAAAACGTGAACTCTTAATTCGCCGTTGCTATAACCTGCAGCATTATAATTTACAATAATAAGATCATCCTGATCTTTGTAAACAGTTTTAATGGTAAAATTCTTTATTTTATTTTCTTCTTGTTTATACGACGACCTTTTTATTTTGTTATCGAATCCTAAATAAACAAACTCAAAACCTTTATTGGTTTTAGCAGAATTTCTGAACTGAAGAAATAAGCCTGATAGTTTATTTGTAGTTATATCTTGAACGTATTCGATTTCTTCGAGTTCGGCATTTAATTCTTCTGCAAAAAACAACGAATCAATAATTGTTAAGCTAGAGTCGACCTCTTTACGAACATAGATCTTAAATAATTTTCCTTTCGGAACATCATTTTTTTTAGTTTGTGTAAAATAATAGTTCTCATCTTCAGAAATTATTTTCGTCTTGATGAGTTTTTCGTTTTTATTAAACTTAAATTTTTTTTCATCAAAACTTGTTTCTGTTTTTTCTGTCGATTCAATTTTAATGATCTTGGAACTTTCTAAATAATATTTTTTTAAAGTTCCTTTTTTATATAGAGTAGCATAAATTTCTTTTAATTGTAAAATTTCATCTGCACTAAGTTCAGCAATGGTTTCGAAATTATTTTGGCCGTAAATAATTTTAAGGTCAGTTCCCAATAAACTAATGTCGCTGTCTATTCTTGGTTTGATAATATATTCAACGTCCGGGCTAAGTGACCTAAAAGCAATTTTAATTATTTTAGGCTCGCCAATTCGCTCTCCTTTAATATTTAATTGCTGAATAATAAGAGCTATTAATTTATTGGAATACTTAATGATCTTTTTATCTGCTCCGTAAATTTCGCCTGTAATGATTTTTTCTTCGGGCGATTTAATCGTTCCTCCTAAATAGCTAATGTATTTGGCTTCTAATACACCGTTACCTTTATCTGCTAAACTAAAAAGAAAATATGGGTTCTTTGACCAAACGCTGTCTGCAGGAAATACAATCTCGTTTTGTGAAGCTACTTTTAAAGCATTTAAACTAATTACCAAATAAATTAAATAGTGCAAATAAACCGTTGTAGCTTTTTTCATATAAATTACTCTTTGTAGTTTAGCACCTTGTGTCCGCCTTCCAATAAGTATTTGTCGCGCTTAAATAATTCCACATCGGCGGCAACCATTTCTTTACATAATGATGCCACTGTATAAGTTGGCGTCCATCCCATTTTTGTTTTTGCTTTTGTAGCATCTCCAACTAAAAGATCAACTTCGGCCGGACGATAATATTTAGGATCAATTTCAACAATGGTTTTACCATTAGCTGTATTAATTCCTTTTTCGTTTTCTGCTTTGCCTTCCCACTTAATAGTAATTCCAACTTCGGCAAAAGCCATATTTATAAATTCTCTTACGGTAATTTTAATACCTGTTGCCAAAACAAAATCATCCGGTTCATCTTGTTGTAACATGCGCCACATACCTTCTACATAATCTTTAGCATGCCCCCAGTCTCTTTCAGAATCAATGTTCCCCATAAAGAGTTTTTCTTGTAAGCCTAAACTAATTTTGGCAACTGCGCGTGTTATTTTGCGTGTTACAAAAGTTTCTCCACGTAACGGACTCTCATGATTAAATAAAATGCCATTGCAAGCATACATTCCGTATGCTTCGCGGTAATTTTTGGTGATCCAGAAGGCGTATAATTTTGCAACGCCATATGGGCTTCGTGGGTAAAAAGGAGTAGTTTCTTTTTGAGGGATCTCTTGTACTAAACCATATAACTCAGATGTAGAGGCTTGATAAAAACGCGTTTTCTTTTCTAAACCTAAAATACGAATGGCCTCTAAAATACGAAGCGTGCCTATACCATCAGCGTTTGCAGTATATTCGGGCGTGTCAAAGCTTACTTTAACATGCGACATGGCCGCTAAGTTATAGATCTCATCCGGCTTAACTTCCTGCACAATTCTAATTAAATTGGTGCTATCTGTTAAATCGCCATAATGCAATTTAAAATTAACATGCTTTTCATGCTGATCTTGATATAAATGATCAATTCTGTCGGTATTGAACAACGAGCTGCGGCGCTTTACGCCGTGTACTTCGTACCCTTTGCTTAAGAGTAATTCAGAAAGATACGCTCCGTCTTGTCCGGTTACGCCCGTAATAAGTGCTACTTTTGCCATAATAAATTTGAATAGCAATATTACAAAAAATTAACGTATAAAATCACTCAAAAAAACACTGGTCATAAGGCTAATTTTAATTATATTTGACCTTTAAAGACTTAAATTACTTAACGTAAATAAATGAAAACTACCTTCACAAAAAAGAATTACTATATTTTATTAGTTGGAATTGTATTTATTGCCCTTGGCTATTTATTAATGATAGGCGGCGGAAGTGAAGATCCGAATATATTTAATCCTGCAATTTTTGATTTTCAAAGAATTACGCTTGCACCTATTTGTTGTTTAATAGGTTTTGTTACCATTGTAGTAGCCATTATGTGGCGTCCAAAACAACAGGATACTGAAACAGCAGCCTAATGACCCAAACGCCAAATACTCCGCCACCGGTAAAACCAAAAAGTAAGCTTAAAAAATTTGCCGGAATTACTTTATTAATTTTAGTGTTAGCGGCTGTGGCTTATTATTTTGTTTGTGGAATGACCTACAGTGATGGAACGCGCTCGGGTGTATTAACGAAAGTTAGCAGAAAAGGATACTTTTTTAAAACCTATGAGGGCGAGATAAATATTGGAGGAATTAATCAGGGCGAAGGGACGATCATACCACTAACTATTTTTAAATTCTCAACTAACAAAAAACAAATTTACGATTCTTTAGAAGTTTATCAGGGACGCAAAGTTGTTCTTAAATACAGACAGGTCATAAAAAACTTTGTTTGGCAAGGCGAAACAGATTATTTTGTTGACCATGTTTCTTTAGTAAAATAATTTATGACCTATTTTCAAGCATTTCTTATTGCAATAATCGAGGGTCTTACTGAGTTTTTGCCTATTTCATCAACCGGCCACATGATGATTACAACTGCTATTTTAGGCATGGAAGTAACGCCATTTGTAAAATTATTTACAATTGCCATTCAGTTGGGTGCAATTTTAAGTGTGGTGGTATTGTACTTTAAGGCTTTTTTCAAATCGGTAAATTTTTATTTAAAACTGGTGGTGGCTTTTATTCCCAGTGCAATTGCCGGTTTGCTTTTAGGCGATTGGATAGATGCACAGTTAGAAAATGTATTTGGTGTTGCCATTGCTCTTTTTGTTGGAGGAATTGTGCTCTTATTTGTAGATAAATGGTTTAAAAATCCTACGATCCATTCAAATGATGATGTTTCTTACTTAAAGGCATTTAAGATCGGCGTTTTTCAATGTATTGCTTTATTTCCGGGTGTTAGTAGGAGTGGAGCAACTATTATAGGTGGCATGTCGCAAAAACTAACGAGGCAGGCAGCGGCAGAATTTTCATTCTTTTTAGCGGTACCAACTATGTTTGCGGCAACGGCAAAAAAACTTTTGGATTTTTATAAAGAAGGTGTTGTAGTAAATTCGCAAGAGATAAAATTATTGTTATTTGGAAATTTGGTAGCTTTTATTGTGGCAGTTTTAGCCATTAAATTTTTTATTGGCGTATTAAATAAATACGGCTTTAAATATTTTGGTGTTTACCGCATTATTGTTGGGGGCTTACTAATTGTGCTTTTTTTATTAGGTATAGAAATAGCAGTTGTATAAAACAAACACTCGTTTGTTAATTAATCTTTTTGTATTCGGCTTTAAGCATCCATTAAAAAAATAAATTCGCTTATTAATTAATTCATGTGAGCGATAACCTAACAAAAAAGCGATTACGTACTTCGGGCATTACCGTTATTATTAGTTTAGCATTAGTGCTTTTTATGCTTGGCGCATTGGGCTTATTGATCATTAATGCAAACAAATTATCTAAACATTTTAAAGAAAATGTGGGCTTTCAGATCTATTTAAAAGATACGGCCAGCTCGGCTCAAACAGATGGTTTGGTTCAGGAAATCAGCAATTCTAATTATGCAAAAAGCGTAAACCTAATAAACAAAGAGCAAGCTGCTGAAAAATTAAAAGTCGATCTGGGTGAAGATTTTGTTTCGTTTTTAGGCAGCAATCCATTATTAAATTCCTTAGAAGTTAAGTTAAATGCTAACTATGCAAATACCGATACCTTGCTTATAATTGAAAAAGCGTTATTGCAAAAACCCTACATTAAAGAGGTTGTTTATCAAAAAGATATGATAAACAATTTGAATAAAAACACCAGAGCCATTGCCTTTTTTATTTTAATTTTTAGCGGAGCACTCTTAGTAGTTGCGATCGCCCTTATTAATAATACCATTCGCCTTTCAATTTATTCGCAAAGATTCTTGATAAGAACCATGTATTTAGTTGGTGCAACACGCTCGTTTATAAGCAAACCATTTATTTTTAAAGGTGTTCGCCAAGGAATAATTGCAGGGGTTGTTGCAAGTATTTTATTGGTAGGGTTGCTGGCAATTAGTACACGTTTTATTCCTGATCTTTTACAATTGCAGGATGAAAATTTGTTGTTGGTTCTATTTTCATCAATAATTTTAGTGGGCGTTATTATTTCGGCTTTTAGCGCTATGCTTGCTGTTTTAAGGTTTTTGCGTTTAAAAACAAGCGACCTTTATTTTTAATTATTCTTAACCTTTTGGCGTTGCTTTATTTATTAAATTTGTATTTCAAAAATTTAATTAACCATGAATACAAATTTTAGAAATACCCCAATTGAAAAATTGGAAAATGCAACGATCGTAAGTCAAAATACCGTTTTGCGTTCTGCATTTGCCTGGATGAGTTTAGCAATGGTGCTTACAACTATTTCTGCCTTATTGTTTGCCTTTGTCCCGGAATTAACCACCTTACTTATTGAGCCAACAGAATTTGGTGGAGCAAAACCAACCATGTTAGCATATGTGGTAATGTTTGCGCCAATTATTTTTGTTATGGCAATGAGTTTTGGTGTAAATAAAATGTCGTTACCTGTTTTAATCGGCACGTTTGTTGCCTATTCGATCGTAAATGGAATAAGTTTTAGCTTTATCTTTTTTATCTATAACATTGGATCAATTTATAAAGTGTTTTTAAGTACTGCCGGTTTATTTGCTGTGATGGCAATTGCCGGGTATACCACAAAAACCGACCTTACAAAACTTGGAAGTATTTTAATGATAGGTTTAATTGGAATAGTAGTTGCCTCATTAATTAATTTTTTCATGCACAGCGCTCAAATGGATTATATCATTAGTATTTTAGGCGTGATTATTTTTACCGGATTAACAGCTTACGATGTTCAAAAAATCAAAAACATTGGCGAGCAGGCCGGAGATTCTTCTGAAGGGAAAAAATATGGCATTATGGGAGCCTTAACATTGTATTTAGATTTTATTAATTTATTTCTTTTTTTACTGCGTTTATTTGGCGGCAGAAAAGACTAAAACAATCAAAATTTTGAATAAAAAGAGGTCGGCGAAAGTTGGCCTTTTTTTGTTTCCCTAAAATTTATCTAAATCGTATTAGAATTGATTCCGGGATGAAAATTCTGTAAAAGGAGGGTTTAAATTCGTAGACTAGGACTTTTAATGAGTGAAATTTTCGTTTTTTCTTGGTCGTTGAATTAGCTTTACTGTATATATAATAACATTATGAAGAATTTATTTAGTGCGTTTTTGTTTATTACTTTAAGTTTATCGCTTAATTCACAAACAAACAGAAGTGCAGGCAGTATAACAAATGATCAAACATCTGATAACGTTGTTTCAGATGTAAAGAAGGGATTTGTTGAAAATCAAGGTTACTTAAATAGTAACGCCTCTTCTTTTAAGAATTATGTTCATTTTTATGCCGATTCATTAAAAGGTTTTGATGAGAATACTCTAAAAGCTCAATTATTGGGAAGAGGTTTTTATGGCGCTGAATACATGTTTGTAATGAATCTTAAAAAACGCGAGTTTATTTATGATAAATATAAAATAGGACCAAGCGCACCGGTTAATCCTGCTCAATATGGCAACAAGCCAATTGGTGGAAATAATTCTGTAAATGCTGCTCCTTGTGTAAATGAAGATTTTGAAGCAACTCCTGTAGGAACGTATGCCGGAGGTTTAGCTGTTGCAGGTTGGACAATTGGTAGCGGTAATAATGGTTTCCCAAATGGTGGAGCTTGTGTTACACCAAATTATGCAGCTAACGGAAGTCCTGAATTCTCAATTGTTGCCACTCCAATTTTAGGTTATCCGCTTATTGGCACCATCGGAAATTCTCCTTTAGGGGGAACACGTGTTGCTCGTTTAGGCAATACTAGCCCAGGTGTATTGATTACTCAATTAAAACAAACCTTTCCTGTAACTGCTGCAAATACTTTATTTCAATTTGCTTATGCCGGTTCTTGGGATGGTTCAGGTCACGCTTGTTGCGATCAACCCTTTTTTAAAGTAGACTTATTTAATTGCGCAGGTCAACCATTACCTTGTTCTTCGGTCAGCCTTACACCATCTGGTAGCGGTTGTACTTCCGGAGTTGCAGGATACACTGTAACAAACGGTATATCTTGGACCAATTGGGTTGTAAAGTATATTGACCTTACACCTTATTTAGGTAGTTGTGTTACCATTAAAGTAACAAGCGGAGATTGTAATGGAGGAGCTCACCACGGATCTGCATTTTTTGACGCCAAATGTGGTGGTAACCAAATTGGTAGCGGTTTAGGCGGAAACGGTGGACCAATTGGTGGTCCGGTAAGTTTCTGTTTTGGATCAAATGTTGCAAGTATAGTTGCCCCGTTAGGTTATGCAACTTATCAATGGACTGGTCCTGCAGGTGTTTCTTATACCCCTGCTTTGGCAAATACTCCTAACGTAACTGTTTCGCCGGTAAGCGCCGGTCAGGTATTTACTATTACCATGGTTTCAGCTTCTGGTTGTACTTTTACGGCAAAAGATACTATTAAAGTATCGAGTGTTTATATTAATGGAATTGCTACTGCGTCAACCTGCCCCGGCGGTGCCAGTGGAGCAGCAACGGTTTTTGCTTCAGGAAGTAGTGCTCAAATAACCTATACTTATTCAAGTATTTCTAATCCAACAATGAATTTAACGGCCTCTACCGGGTCCGTTATTAATAATTTACCTCCCGGATCATACTCTATTGCTGTTCAAGGTGGCGGCGGTAGCTGTGGTACGGCCACTTCAACTTTTGTTATAGGCACATCACCTCCAAATCTTTTTCAATTTACCAAACCATATTGTGGCACGCAGGCATTTTTAACAACGGTCGGTGGCACTAATTTTCAATGGTACAATAACTTAACACCTATACCGGCTCCTCTTGGAACAGCTTCAAGTTTAACGATAAATAATCCATTTAACAATGCTGTTTATTGGTTATCCTATACTACACCGCAAGGTTGTAAGGATTCTGTAAAATACACACTTCTATCTACGCCTCCTGGTGCAGTTGCTGCAACTAGTATTGGTGTAATTTGTCCTTCTGCAAATAATGGAACTGCTGCAATTGTTATTACACCTGCCGCAAATTCACCTGCCGGACTAAACTCATATTCTGTATTTTCAACATCGGGCCCTGCTTATTCTGCATCTTTATCTCCTACCGGAACAAATACATTTATTACATCCGGTTTAGCGGGTGGAACGTATAGTATTATTGCATTCGACGGGTCGTGTAAATACAACAACACGTTTACTGTTAGCCCTTATACTTTTTCATATAATATAAGTCCTGCTACGGCAACCATATGTCAAGGAAATAACGTAACAGCATCAGTTAATTTAGTTAATCAGATTGTTGGTACTCCGTGTACGAATGTTGGTGTGGGTCCTGCTTGTTCTAACCCAGCTCAAAAAACTATCGGCACCGGAAATACAGTTGGTTCGGCTTGGCAATTTCCTCAACCCTATTCAAAGTATTATTATGATAATCATACACAAATTTTATACAGAGCATCAGAACTTACTGCGATGGGTGTATTACCAGGGTATTTAACTAGTATAGGGTTTGATTGTGGTTCAGTTAATGGTATTGCAAATATCCCAAATTACACCATTAAAATGCAGTGTACTACGTCATCTGTTGTTACATCGATGATAAACACCGGATTTACGCAAGTATATAATGTTCCAAATTACACACCGGTTTCTGGTTGGAATCAACATAATTTTGCTACTCCTTTTTTCTGGGATGGCGCTTCAAATATTTTAATTGATATTTGCCAGAATGCTGCCACTTGGACATTTCAAGGAGCTGTATGTCGTTATACACCTACAGCATATACATCTTGTGCTTTCCGTTATTCTTTTAACTTTACTTCTAGTTGTAACACAACTTTAGTAAGTGGGTTTTCTCCAAACAGACCAAATACTAAATTTGGTAATTGCCCTACAACTTCGGCAAATATGTTTACTTATGCTTGGACTCCTGCTACTTTCTTGTCAAGCACAACACAAACAACGTCTATAATAACTCCAACAACAGCACCAGGAACGGTTTCTTCATTAAACTATTCTGTTGTTGTGACCCCTACATTTGTTAATTGTCCATTAACTCAAACGTTTAATGTAACGGTTGTAAATCCTGTTACACCTACAATTACACCAATTAATGATTTCTGTACAAATGCTTCACCTGTGACAATTAGCGTTACTCCTACCGGAGGAACTTTTTCTACAGGTATTGTTACCGCACCAATTAATGCAACTACAGGTGTGATAACACCTTCATTGGCATCAATTGGAACAAATACATTTATGTATTCAGTAGGTGTTGGTAGTTGTGTTGCAACAGGTACATCATCATTTAGCGTTTCTCAATTCAACCCTGCAACCATTACAGGAACTGTGGCAGACTTATGTTTTAATAGCGCTGCTCAAGGTTTAATGAGTATTGTACAAAGTACCGTTAATGGAATTTGGACCGGTACCGGAGTGGTTGGCACCTATTCATTTAACCCTGCAGGTTTAGCAACTAATATTTATACTTTAACTTATAACACTACATCTGCGCCAAACGCAACGCTTTGTCCTGATAATAGTACAACCTTAGTTTCAGTATTAAATCCACAAGTGCCAAGTATATCACAGGTTGGACCATATTGTAATAACGCTGCTAATTTTCAACTTTCAGTTTCGCCTGCAACAGGAAGCTGGACGCCAACTAATTATAACAGTGCCTCAGGAACGTTTAGCCCAGGTTTAGCTCAAATTGGAAATAATACCGTACAATATGTAATTGGAACTAATACTTGTAATGTTCAAGATACAAAAACAATTAGTATTGAGGCATACGTGCCTGCTGTAATCACCGGCAGTATTGCTGACCAATGTAACACCAATGCTCCTATTAGTTTAGTTCCTATTACTTCAAATAACTTAGGTATTTGAACAGGTTCCGGAGTTACTGCAACAACTTTTAGCCCTGGCGCATCAGGCGTAGGAAGTATTTTATTAACTTACAATACCGCTTCATCGCCAAGTGGTTTATGCCCTGCACAAGCAACTTTAGCCGTTAACGTATATTCATTAGCTGCGCCTAGTATTACTAAAGCCGGTCCTTTCTGTAATGTTGGCGCTCCGTTTCAACTTCAAGTATCTCCGTTAGGAGGTGTGTTTAGCGGGGTAAATAATGGTGCCACAACTCCAAATGGAGGATTTAATCCTAGCTTTGGTATTGTAGGTGACAATTTAGTAAACTACACTGTAACCTCAGGGCCTTGTATTGCCTACGCGCAAACAACAATTACGATCGAGAAATTTATTTCTGCTGATCTGTCGCAATATGCAGGTCCGTATTGTAGAAACGATGCACCTATTAATTTAAATAGCATTGCGCAAAATCCAGGTGGCGTTTGGGCTGGTCCGGGAGTTGTAGGAAGTTTATTTACTCCTGCAAATGCTAACATTGGTAATAATAACGTTATTACTTATTTAACACACTCTATGCCAACCGCTAGTTTGTGTCCGGATACAAGTGCAATTCGTATTCGTGTAAACGAAATACCTAACGTAACTGTAGTTAGTAATACAGAAAAAGGTTGTGCTCCGGTTGAGGTTATTTTTAATACACCGAGCGCCAATACAGGAACGGGACAGTGGAATTTGGGCGATGGTTCAGGGCCCGTTTCAGGTTTAACGGTAACGCATTTATATACAACACCTGGTTCTTATACAGTTAGTTTTAATTATCAAGATGAGATAGGCTGTTCAACACAAGCGTTTTTATCTGTCCCAATAACTGTTTATGAAGTGCCAAAAGCTAACTTCAGTTATAGTCCTGATGAGATAACAATTGCTACTCCGGAAGTTCAGTTTACTAACCTTAGCACAGTTTTAGGTCACAACACTTACCAATGGCAGATGGGTAATTTATATCAATTAAACGATATTAATCCTAAGGTAGTTTTCCCGCAAGCAGGTGATTACGAAGTTGTATTAACAGCAACTACTATACATGGCTGTAAAGATGTTGTAAGCAAAATGGTTCAAGTTAAAAACGATTATGGTATTTATATTCCTAGTTCATTCTCTCCAAACTTTGATGGTTTAAATGATGTATTTATTCCAGTCTTCTCTCCATATGGTTTAGATCTTAAAACTTATGAAATGGAAGTATTTGATCGTTGGGGTCACTCAATGTTCCACACAAAAGACTTTACTAAAGGGTGGGACGGAACAGTTCTTAATAAAGGAGATGAGCCTTTAAAACAAGATGTTTATGTTTATAAATTAAGATATAAAGATATCGATGGCAAGATCCATAATAAAACCGGACACGTTACTTTAATGAAATAAAAGTCTAAATATTTAGATTAAAAATCCCCGCTTTTTGCGGGGATTTTTTTTGGTTAAAATATCAAAATACCTCGTAAACATTGCTGTTGAGTGAGCGAATAATAAACAAAACGCTCATTTTTTTCGTAACTTTATGCTGTAAAATGTTCATAAAATGAGAAGATCTGTTTTTTTTACTTCAGCCTTAATTGTTTCGCTTCAATTTTCTTTTTTTGCGCAAACAAACAAAAAGGTAACTCCGGCTAGCGATGCAGCAAGTGGCTATACTTTTGATTTTGATAAAACAAATGAGCTGATCATAGAACGATTATCTAATCCAAATGAATCTAATGCGGATGCAAAAATTATTATCGAAGAAAAAAGTTTCCCGAAGTTAGTTCAAGGCGAAAAAATCGATTCTGATTATAGAAAGAAAGTTGCTGCGTGGATCGAAAAAAATCCAAGCTTAATTATTTCTAATTTCAAAAATAGAAAAGAGATCGTTTACACTTATTAGTATTTAAAATGAAAAAATTAATCACCATATTTTTTGCCTTTGGTTTTTTTATTGCAACCTCGCAAACACAAGTAGCTGTGGGCCCCCAAAGCTCTTCTTTTTCCAGCATGGTTAGAGGATATCACTTTACGGCGCCGGTAGCGTTTAATCTTTGTGCTTTATATATTCCACCTGATGCACCAGGTGCTGCCGGTCAAAACCAACATATTAGAGTAGTTAGATTTAATACAGCCACACCTCCTGCATTTCCGGGGGTTACAAATGCATTTGTACAACTTTTTACAATTACTAATGCAGCTCCTAATGCAACAGTACCTTGTAATATTGCAATTAATGCCGGAGATATAATTGGTATTTATGGTGCAAGAGCAGGTAATTGTATTAATAGTTACGATGGCGCAAACTTTGCGACCACAATTATGGGTAATCCTACAACTTTAAGCAGAAGCGGCATGCAAGCTTGTATAGCTGGCGGTGCTCCAATGGCAAATATTTGGTCAGAGGTAAATTTTAGTATTGGAAGGATCTTTATGTATTACAACTGTTGCCCAACACCTACAATTACAACCGTTGCTTCACAAACTAATATTTGTAGTGCAGCCGGAACAAGTGTTTCTATTTTAGGAGGAGGAGCTACAACTTATACTTGGATGCCAGGTAACTTAAACACTAGTTCAATAACTGTTACCCCTTCTGTTACTACAACCTATACCTTAACCGGTTCTGCCGCGGGTTGCACAGGTAACAATACAATTGCGATAAATGTTAGCGCAACTCCTACAATTAATACGATAACTAATAGCGGTCCGGTTTGTCAAGGGGCTACTGTAAATTTTTCACTGAATGCTGCAACTGCAGGAACAGCTTCCTATGCCTGGACCGGACCAAATAATTTTGTGTCCAATATTCAAAATCCTTTTATTCCAAATGCATTCCCAATAAACTCGGGAACCTATTCTTTAACAGTTACTAATACGTTTACAGGTGGGTTGCAATGTCAAACAAATAGCATTACGGCCGTTTCAATAGTACCAACCGGAACAATAAACACAACGCCGAACTTTACTTTATGTCAAGGAACAAATTTAAATTTAGTTTCAAACGCCACTCCTTCTCCAAATTCTTATTTATGGAGCGGCCCGGCAACATTTACTTCAACAAATTCCAGCCCTAGTATTGCCGGTGTTTTACCTGGTAATGCCGGAATTTACAGTGTAACCGCTTTCTATTCGAGTCCTTCAACAACACTCGTTTGTTCTGCAACTGCTACATCTAACGTTCAGGTGGTTGCCACATCTCCAACTACTGTAACTGCAATCCCTAATAATCTTTGTCAGTATACGAATGCCTCTCTTAATGCATCTGCGGCGGGTGCTGTTGGATATTCTTGGGTAGGGCCAAATAATTTTATTTCAAATTTACAGGCAGCTTCCATAAATAATATTCAACCGGTTTCGGCAGGTGTTTATTTTTCTACAGCTACTTTTGCAATAGGCACAGTAAGTTGCAGCACTAGTGGATCTACTCAAATTAATGTTGTTCCGGTAAACCCGGTAATTGTTACACCAACAGTTAGTGTTTGTGAGCCAAACAACGCTCAGTTATCTGCAAGTTCGAGCGGGGCGGCAACTTATTCGTGGACGGGTCCAAATAGTTTTACTTCAAACATAGCCAATCCAACTTTATATTTCCCAACACCAACGGCATCCGGTATGTATGTTGTAACTACTTCTTATAACAACGGACAATTAACCTGTTTTAATTCTAATACCACACAACTTACAGTTAATCCAAAACTAACATTTACGTTAGAGCCATATAAACAAACCTGTTACAATACACAATTAACCGTTAATGGACCGATTGGAGCTAGCTCTTATTCATGGACCAGTTCAACAGGTTTTACATCAAACTCTCAAAATTTGGTGATTCCCGGAATTCAACCTAACCAATCGGGCACTTATACTTTAAATGTTTCTTTAGGGCCATGCGTTACTACTCAAAAAACCCAAATTGATGTATTAACACCTTTAGCTTTTACTTTAACGCCGCCAAATAGAACTATTTGTAAAGGAGATAGTATTCAGTTAGTTGCCGGCTCAACAGGTGGCAGTCAGAATTACGCTTATGTTTGGACGCCCGGAGCTTTTTTAGGATCGCCAACCGGCAGCGTTCAATACGGTCAACCAAGCGGAACCACAGTTTACAATTTAGCAGGATATGATATTGCTTGCCCTAATTACACAGTGTTTCACACATTTACGGTTCAGGTAAATCAACCGCCTATGCCTGACTTACAATTAGAAAATGTACAAGGCTGCCAACCGTTATGTTTGTTTTATAATTCTAAAACGCAAAAAGATGCTGCCATAACTACTTATGATTTTGGCGGATCGAACATTATGCAAGGTGATAGTTTTTATTATTGTTTAACTGAACCCGGTATCTATAATTTAAAGATCATTTCGGTTGGAAAAAATGGTTGTAAAGGAACTTATGATTACCCTACACAAATTACCGTTTTCCCTAAACCTGCATCTGATTTTAGTTGGTCGCCTGAAGTGGTTACTACAACCGACAATCGAGTAACATTTGATCCAAGCTCTAAATACGGACCAATTACAAGTCTTAATTGGTCTTTTAATGGCACAGGAACTAATGGATTTGATACAACTAATTTAAAAAATCCGCAACGTGTTTTTGAAACAGTGGGTAAATTTCCTATTATGTTGGTGCAGCGCACAGAGCATGGTTGTGTGGATACGGTTATAAAGATCCTAGATGTGATAGATGAAATGACTGTGTTTATTCCAAATTCTTTCACGCCTAATGGCGATGGTACCAATGATGTGTTTAACGTGAAAGGTTTAGGTTTTAAATTAGAAGGCTTTAGTATGGAGTTGTTCGATCGTTGGGGACATTCAATGTTTTTTACAAAAGATGTAACTAAAGGTTGGGACGGAACAGTGAAGGGGCAACCCGCTCAAGATGGTGTTTATATCTATAAAATAAAAGCAATAGGGGTTAATGGAGAAGGTAAAAAAGAATACATTGGTCACGTTACTTTAATGAAATAAACTATATGATTAGCTTTAACATAATTATCCTGGTCTTTTAGACGGGGATTTTTTTTGGAAACTAACCAAACAAAAAAAGCCTGCTGTAATTACAGCAGGCTTTTTTTTGAATTTTAAGAAACTAAAATTATTGATTAATAAGAAGCTTAAAACCTTTACCGTGAATGTTAATGATCTCAACTTTAGGATCGTCTTTTAGATATTTACGAAGTTTTGCAATGTAAACATCCATGCTGCGTCCGTTAAAATAATTATCATCTTGCCAAATAGATTTTAAAGCAAAGGTTCTATCTAACACATCGTTTTGATGCACGCACAATAAGCGCAACAACTGACTTTCTTTAGTAGTTAATTTTTGCTCAATACCATTGTGCTGTAATAATTGTTTTTCGGAATTAAATTGAAAAGCACCAATTTTAAAGTTAACTTCTACACTCTCGGAAGAACGAATTTTATTGGTTCTGCGCAATACAGCTGTAACACGTGCTAATAACTCCTCCATACTAAATGGTTTGGTAATATAGTCATCAGCCCCGGCGCCAAAACCTTCAATAGTATCTTCTTTCATGCTTTTAGCAGTTAAAAAGATAATTGGCACATTTTTATCGCTTACCCTTATTTCTTTTGCTAAAGTGATACCATCTTTTATTGGCATCATTACATCTAACAACAGTAGGTCAAAAGACCCTTTAAAAAACAAATCAGCTCCTTTTTTACCGTCGTCTGCTAGTTTTGTTTCAAAACCTTTTGCCTCTAAATATTCTTGCAAAAGAGGCCCTAAACTTGGATCATCCTCTACTAGAAGTATTCTTGTTTTAACAGTTTCCATTTTTTTAAATGTTAAATATTTACTTAAAGGTAATCACTAACTGTGCCATTTTAACACTTTTAACATTTATTGTCAAATTGGTAAATGCACGTTAAAGGTACTACCTTTTCCTAATTCACTATCAACAGATATAGTGCCATTATGTTTTAAAACAACTGCTAAAACATACGAAAGTCCTAAGCCAAAGCCTTTTACATTATGAACGTTTCCGGTTGGAACCCGATAAAATTTATCAAATATCTTACGTTGGTTTTCTTTGCTTATGCCAAGACCATTGTCTTTTACCTTTATCATTATTCCTTCGGCAGTGTTATGTGTGGAAATTATAATTTCGGGAACTCCTTTTGAATATTTTATGGCGTTATCAATTAAATTAAAAACAATATTTGTTAGATGAACTCTATCTGCCTGCAGTTTAAATTTAGTTGCGGTTAATTGTGTTTGAATTGTACCACCGCGTTGGTCAATTAACAATTGGGTATTATTAATGGCGGTGTTAATTATGTCATGAATGTCTACTTCGCTTAGCTTTAGAATAAATTCACCTTTATCCAGAATAGATGTTTGCAATATACTTTCAACTAAAACACTTAATCGTTTATTTTCATCACGGATCATTTTTAAGTAGCGCTGCTGTTTCTCGGGGGTTTGAGCAATGCTGCTGTCACCAAGCATTTCGCTTGCTAATGATATGGTGCTAATTGGTGTTTTAAACTCATGAGTCATGTTACTAATAAAATCATTTTTAATAATTGACAATTTTTTTTGTTTAAGGTTATTAGCCATAATATAATAAAATGAAAAAATTAGAATTATGATCACAATAATAGAAGTAAAAACAAACGGCCACATTTCCTTAAATACATCTTTATTTTGATTTGGAAAACGAACAATTAAATATTCAGGATCAACAAAACGATTGCTGGGAGACAAATTAACCTTATAAGCAAAGCCTAGCGAATCACTTGAGGCTTCTGCATTGATCAAATTTGCATGGTGTGCACTTCCGGGGAAAAGCAAAGTTAAACAATAACTATGTTTTGCTTTTATGTTTTGTTTTTTAAGTTCTATAGTTAGAATCGAATCCAGTAAAACGGTATCTACTTTTTGCTTATAATCTGTATAATAACTTTTGGTTGATGTTTCATCAAAGAAACTATAGCCTTTTAATGGATTGAAAAGATCATTGTTTGATTGGGATTGTAAACCGGCTCCTTCTTTTAGGGTTTTTAGAAAACTTGCTGCCGCCGGATCTAATTTTAAGGAATCATCAGTTAGGTCTTTTGTAGTAAACATGCTTTTTTGAAAACCGTTACTATCACTACTAAACTCATTATAAACTCTAAAATTTATTTGGTTAGGTCGCCCATTAATAGAAGAGTTATTAAATGTTATACCTTGTGTACGGGTTTTTATTTTTTTATAAGAGCCTTTTGCATCGAGCTTTTCTAATTTAAGCGCAGTGTTATTTAAAGCATCGGTTACCTTTTGTTCAAATAGATCTTGTCTCACTCCAAAATCATAATTGATCCAATATACCTGAATGAAAATAAGGATCAATAGGGCAATTGAAAAGGAAACAGAAATAATTAATAAAAGTCGTTTATTCATTGCTCGTCAAAGATAGTTGTTTAAACCCTATTTTAATCTCTAAAAAAGTATAAAATCTATACCAGACTTTCAACGGGTGTACAAACGCCGCTTTCACACACATAACACTTTAAACGATCTTTAAAAACATAGGGTTTATAAATAGATTTGTGCAAAAGCATGCGCAAACATTCTTGAACTCCTTCAATAATACTTGGATGCGGGTGCATCATATCTGCTAACTCACGTATGCCTTGATTGGTATGAATTAAATAAGCAACAGCCTGAATGGCGCTACTGGCATGTTCGCCAACAACACGCATACCTAAAATACGCATACCGTTATCGTTGGTAACAATTATTTTAAAAAACCCTTTTGTTTTTCGCATAGCAATAGCACGTGCATTGGTAGTAAAATCTAATTTCACAACTTTGTGCGCTATTCCTTTTGCATTGCATTCTTGCTCATTCATTCCAACCGCTGCCACCTCAGGATTTAAGAACATAATAGAACTTATATTTTGGTAGGTTAATGGTTTAATGGTTGGCCCAAACATTCTAACCACTGCATGACGCGCTTCTCGTTCACCAACATTTACAAGTGCTACTTCTGTTGTTACATCGCCCGCAACATAAATATTACTAATATTGGTTTGTGTATCGTCGTCCCAAATACTACCTCTCGAATTTAATTTAACGCCAACGTCTTCAAGCCCAATATTTTCAACATTTGCAATACGTCCAATAGATATCAGTGCCTTATCAACTGTTAGCACTTCAGTTTTACCGTCTTTATATTCTAATTCATATTCAACTCTGCCGTTCACGATCTCCATTCGTTTAAGAGAGGCGCCTTGGTGCAAGCGTGCATTATTGTCTTCAAGACTATTTTTAATAACGTCGGCAATGTCTTCGTCTTCAAATGGCAAAATGCGATCAGCTTTATCAATTAAACTGACTTTTGTTGTGCCAAAGCCCGAAAAAATGGTTGCAAATTCACAGCCAATAACCCCTGCGCCAAGCACTACCATGCTTTTTGGGAATTCAGTGAAGTTTTTAATGCCATCACTTGTTACAATGGTTTGCTCATCAACATTAATGTTTGCAGGCGTTCTGGGTCTGCTGCCGGTGGCTAATAATATATTATCTGCACTCGCTAATTTAACAGTACCATCTTCTTTAGTAATTTGTACAGTGTGTTTATCTTTTAAAAATGCAACCCCTTTTTCATAAAAAAATAAACGCTTGCTTTGTTTTTGTAATAATTGTAGGTGCACGGTCATTTGGGTTTTGCGTTCAAAAACAGCTTCATTAACTGTTCTCGAAACATCCTCAAATTTTGGTTTATAATCAGGAATCAATTCTCTGATAGAGGCAATTTTAAGCGATTGCTCCCATAAGGTTTTTGAAGTTAAAACGCCATTATAAATTCCCGCTCCTCCAATGCGTTTTTTTTCGATAAGTAAAACCTTTTTACCAAAATCAATAGCTCGCATGGCTCCGGCGTATCCGCTTGGTCCTCCGCCAATAACAATAAGGTCGTAATGTTCCATTTTAATTTAAGACACAAAAATATGGTTTTTAGTTTAACTCTAATAAATAATACCAACTGATTAATTATCAATACATTATATAATTTTTTATTTCCAACTATTTTCCTATTTTTGCAGCCCTATAAATTATAGAATTATGAACGATAGTGTTATTTATTTAGTACCTCTTTTAGGTATTGTTGGTTTAATTGTAATGGCAATAAAATCTGCTTGGGTTTCTAAGCAAGATGCCGGTGATAAGAACATGCAGGAATTAGCAGGTTATATTGCTGATGGTGCTATGGCATTCTTAAAAGCAGAATGGAAAGTGTTAAGTATTTTTGTTGTTTTTGCTGCGGCTTTATTAGCTTATTCAGGAACAATTCATGAAGTAAATGGTAAAGAGATCCACTCAAGCTGGATCATCTCTATTGCTTTTATTATTGGTGCAGTATTTTCAGCTACTGCCGGATATATTGGTATGAAGGTGGCTACAAAAGCTAACGTTCGCACAACTCAAGCAGCTCGTACAAGTTTAAAACAAGCATTAAAAGTTTCTTTTACAGGTGGAACTGTAATGGGCTTAGGTGTTGCTGGTTTAGCTGTGTTGGGTTTAGGTGGTTTATTCATTGCGTTTTTAGCAATATTTGCTGACCTTGGAGAAAACACTGTAAAAACAGCGATTGAAGTATTAACAGGTTTTTCTTTAGGTGCTGAATCAATTGCCTTATTTGCGCGTGTTGGTGGTGGTATTTATACTAAAGCTGCCGACGTTGGTGCTGACTTAGTAGGTAAAGTTGAAGCAGGTATTCCTGAAGATGACGTTCGTAATCCTGCTACCATTGCTGATAACGTAGGTGATAACGTAGGTGACGTTGCCGGAATGGGAGCTGACTTATTTGGTTCTTACGTTGCTACAATTTTAGCTACAATGGTGTTAGGTCAAGAGATCGATGCTTCTGCAGATAAATTTAATGGAATGTCTCCTATCTTATTACCAATGGTAATTTGTGGTTTAGGTATTCTTTTCTCTATAGTTGGTACTTGGTTTGTTACTATTAAAGATGAAAAATCTAATGTACAGAACGCTTTAAACATGGGTAACTGGTCATCTATGTTGTTGACTGTTGTTGCTTCTTATTTTGTGGTTAACTGGATGTTACCGGATACATTAAATTTACGTGGCTACGAATTCACAAAATTAAATGTGTTTTTAGCAATTGTAGTTGGTACTGTTGTTGGAGCCATCATGAGTATTGTAACTGAGTATTACACTGCAATGGGTAAAGCCCCTGTATTATCTATTATTCAACAATCTTCTACCGGTCATGCTACTAATATTATTGGTGGTTTATCTGTAGGTATGAAATCTACAGTTATTCCTATTTTAACTTTAGCGGCCGGTATCATGGCTTCTTATTATTTTGCAGGTTTATATGGTGTAGCAATCGCAGCTGCAGGTATGATGGCAACTACTGCTATGCAATTAGCAATTGATGCATTCGGACCAATTGCCGATAACGCTGGTGGTATTGCTGAAATGAGTCAACTACCTCCTGAAGTTCGTGAGCGTACTGATAATTTAGATGCTGTTGGTAACACTACTGCAGCTACCGGAAAAGGTTTTGCGATCGCTTCTGCTGCATTAACTTCATTAGCTTTATTTGCTGCCTTTGTTGGTATTGCAGGTATTGATGCAATTGATATTTACAAAGCTCCTGTGTTAGCAGGTTTATTTGTTGGCGGTATGATCCCATTCATTTTCTCAGCATTGTGTATTCAAGCGGTTGGTAAAGCTGCTATGGACATGGTACAAGAGGTTCGTCGTCAGTTCCGCGAAATTCCGGGTATTATGGAATACAAAGCTAAACCTGAATACGAAAAATGTGTAGCTATTTCAACTAAAGCATCTATTCGCGAAATGATGATGCCGGGTGCAATTGCTTTAATTACTCCTATTATTGTTGGTTTTGTTTTCGGACCGGAAGTATTAGGTGGTTTATTAGCAGGGGTAACGGTTAGCGGTGTGTTAATGGGTATCTTCCAATCTAACGCCGGTGGTGCTTGGGATAATGCTAAAAAGTCTTTTGAGAAAGGTGTATTAATTAATGGCGAAATGTTCTACAAAAAATCAGAACCACACAAGGCTTCTGTAACCGGTGATACTGTTGGTGATCCATTCAAAGATACTTCAGGACCATCAATGAACATCTTAATTAAATTAATGAGTATCGTATCATTAGTAATTGCTCCTTACATTGCTGTTACAGGTGGTGGCGAAGAAGCTTGTTGCGAAAAGGATATGGTTACTGAACAAGTTTTAAAATGTAACATTAACGGACAAGAATATACTTGCACAAGCAAAGAGCAGTGCGATAGTATTATGCATGCTAACGTTAAAGATATTGCTGAATTAAATGGTAATTATGATGTTGACGGATCGCACAGTTCTGTTAACTTTAGCATTAAACATATTATTAGCGATACAAAAGGAACTATTAATATTGATAGTGGATACGTTAATTTACAAAACGCAAACGGACCAAAAATTTTCATTCATTTAAATATGAAGTCTTTAAATACACAAAGCGAAATGCGCGATGGTCATTTAAAAGACAAAGAAGCTTTCTTTAACGTTGCTAAATTTAAAACAGCAACATTTGAAGCAGCTGAGGTTGTAAAAAATGAAGAAATGGGACCATATTCTTATTTAGCAAAAGGTAAATTAACTATTAAAGGTGTTACAAAAGATGCTGTGATTAAATTCAATTACCAAGGTTCTTCAGAGCAAGAATATGATGGTAAGAAATATACTATTGCAGGATTTGAAGGCGAAACAGTAATTAACAGAAACGATTTTGGTATTGATGGCGGTGGAGCTGCAGAAGAAGTTAAAATTGAAATTACTTTAGAAGCTGCAAAAGAAAATAAATAATCATTACATAAACTATTTTAAAAACCCATTCAATTTTTTTGAATGGGTTTTTTTATTGTCATCCTGAGCGGAGTCGAAGGATTGTATTCTAACAGATTTTCATTATCTTTAAAAAATCGCAATCATGAAAAAAATATTACTCAACCTTAGTCTGTTTATATTTTTAATTTTTGGTAATAATCTATCTGCACAAATTGACACTTCGTTTTGGTTTGCAGCACCATTTGTTAGTCCGGATAATTCAATGAGGAATCCAATAATTTTACAAATTTCGGCACTTTCTTCTTCTGCCACTGTTAAAGTAAGGCAACCTGCAGCTATTGCTCCAAATAAATACGATACTACTTTTGTTGTGGCTGCTAATACAACATTTACATATACTTTTTGGAGAGATGCGTTAACTAACTTAACTAATCTGGGTTATGATTCTTTAGAAACTAGACCTTCAAATACTGTGGTGCCTTATGGACTTTATGTTTCATCTTCAGCAAACATTCATGTAGTTTATAATATTTTAACTACGGGTAATAATCCGGAAAGTTTTTCTTTAAAAGGACAAAACGCTTTAGGAACAAGTTTTATGTGCCCTTTTCAAACAACTCGCTACAACCAAACATTATTCAATCTTGCAAATACTCCCGTGGGAATTATTCAGCCTAAACAGCAAATAAATATTGTTGCCAGCAAAGCAAATACTATTGTATGGATAACGCCAAAATGTAATACAATAGGTAATTTAGCAAATATTACCTACAGCATAATTTTAAATAATCCGGGCGATGCTTATACGATCGAAAATGCTGTTCAAACAACAAGCATTGCCGCAAATAATTTATCAGGAACAGAGATCACTTCTAATAAACCTATTGCTGTAACTATTGCAGACGATTCAGTAAGAAGCACCTCGGGATGTTTTGATCTAATTGGTGATCAACTTATTCCTGTAAGTGTTACTTCATTGGATTATATTTTTGTTAAAGGAACATTAAATGCTCCTGAACCTGAAGGAGCCTATATTGTGGGAACACAAAATAATACACAAATTACAGTTAACGATGGTGTAATAACCACAACCGTTATAAATAAAGGAGATACCTATCATTACAAAGCCACACAAGATCTAACTTACATTAATGCCAATAAAAAAGTTGCCTGCCTTCAATTAACAGGAGATCGGAAGAGC
>JALHPG010000033.1 GCA_022842625.1 Bacteroidia bacterium
TAAAGAAAACTTAATTCCTAAAAGCGTTTATAATAGTATACGAATTGACAGTATAAACTTTGCTGGTCGCAAGATCCCTCTAGGAGAAAGCTGTCAATGGATGGGTGTGAACAATGTGCAATGCCGTTATTACGGACAAATGAATTGGAGTGTACATAAAGACCTTGTTGATGCAAAAAAAACTGTAGACGATCATTTCGCCTCAATTAAGGCTAGGCAGAACGGGGAAATTGTTGCCGATACAACTGTAAATGTAATATTTGAAGGGACAGAAACTACCGCAAAAAAAGTTATCTATGATTTTACAGGAATGACTTCAGTGCTCGTTGGAATGAGTGGGGCTAAAACCTTGACGATTTATTTTGTGTCTGCCTCGGTTCGACAGCAATACGTGAGCTGTGTAATGAGTTTTTGGAATAATGACCAAATTAATTCAAGCGGACTTTCACCATTATTAGAACAAGTAATGAAACTAAAATGAAAAATAAAAACATTTCGTAATTTTATTTCAAAATAATAACAGCATGAAAGACAATAAATGGATGCTTGGTTTTTTTGGGTTCTTAGGTTTTTTGGCCTACCCATCGCTTAAACACGGCTTGTCTTGGGAAGCGCTTTATTTGCTTAACTTTTTTTGGTTCCTTTATTTTATTCCAAAAAAGAAGCAAGGGTAATTGCAAATTATTCTATTGTTGCATTCAAAGCTTGAAGCAATGCATTTGCTTTTAATAAACACTCATCATATTCTTTTTGAGGTTCGCACAAATGTGTAATAGCACTGCCTACAGCAATCGATAAGCGTTTTGTTTTTTGGTTATAAAATATACTGCGTATGTTTACCGCCAAAGTAAAATCTTCATTTTCATCTATCACGCCCATTGCGCCCGAATAAAAATTCCGATCAAAATCTTCAAACTCATCTATCAATTGCATGGCGCGTAGCTTTGGCGCACCCGTCATACTAGCCATTGGGAAAGTAGCAGCTATTATTTTTTCAAACGAAGTGTTTTCTTTTAATTCACAACTTACGGTGCTCACCATTTGGTGAACGGTTTCAAAGGTTTCAATATTATACAACTTATTTACCTTAACAGTACCCTTTTTTGCAACTTGCGAAAGGTCGTTACGTGCCACATCAACTGCCATTACGTTTTCGGTACGTTCTTTTAAACTATTAAATAAATTTGTTTTTAGTAATTCATCTTCTTCTAAATTTTTTCCGCGTTTTGCAGTTCCTTTAATAGGCTTTGTGTAAAGGAAATTACCTTCCTTTTTTAAAAATAATTCGGGGCTGGCACTTATAATAAAATCATCATTCAGTTTTACTAAACAAGCATAAGGTGCTTTACTAAGTTGGTTAAGTTTTGTAAATACAGCAATGGGATCAATTTCTACATTCTCTGCAAAAAATTCTATGCAATAATTTATTTCGTAAATGTTACCTTGCTGGATGTGTTGTTTAAGGGCAATTAAATTTTTTATGTAATTTTCTTTTGTTGTTTTTGATCGCAATACAATAGGCTTTTGTGGCAAAGTAGGTTCAGGCAATTCGATGTTTGAACGTTTAATTATTTCAAAAAATAACTGCTGAAGTTTTTTTGTTTGCGGATTTTGGTAGGGCAATAAAACAAACGAATTTTTTTTGCGATCAATTGTTTCAATTATTTCAAATAATTGCGCATGTTCACCAATTTTATTCTCAGGGATAACCAAAAAACAATCTGATTTGTTAAAAAACGATTCCACAGAACAAATTTAACAAATTAATACCCTGTTTTTGATTTTTTCAGGGACTACGCCACTTTATAATTGATTATTATTCTTTAACTTTAAGACTATATTTAATTATATGAAAAATATTTTAGTTTATATTCTGATAATTTTTTCTTCATTTTCATTTGCTCAAAATGTTGCAATCAATGGCACAGGTGCGGTACCTGATGCCTCTGCCATGTTGGATGTTGCATCAGTAAATACAGGCTTTTTAACACCACGCATGACCTCTGCTCAAAGAATTGCAATAGCAGCTCCGGCAACAGGTTTATTGGTTTACGATACAACCTTAAGCGCATTTTTATATTTTGATGGCACTATTTGGCGTTTGATGGCTTATTCGGGCGGCTGGTTATTAGCAGGTAATACTCTAGCAGGAACAGAATTTATGGGTTCAATAAATGCTCAGCCGGTAAGATTTTTTTCAAATAATACTGAGCGAATGAGATTGAATGCGTCGACTGAGGAAATTATGATGAATACGATAGCCCCAACAGCGGGAAATATTCTTAGCTCTAGATCTACAAATACCTTATGGCCTATTAACGGATATGTTTCTGGAGCAGGTAATGTTGCGGCTGGATATTTTGAAAACACTTCAACCGCAACTGGAGCTTTTGGTGTGCTTGGTACTGTTGCCGGCGGTTCTGGTGCGGCTGGCGTGAGAGGAACAGGTAATACTTTAAATGGCTCTGGAGTTACGGGAGTTGGGCAATCCGCAACAGCTTTTGGTTTAAGAGGACATAACACAAATGCATCTGGCACTGGCGCACTCATCAGTAGTAATGGAATTGCTGCTACCTATTTAATTGCGGGTGCTGGAGCAGCTATTAATGGCTCAGTAACTGGTGTTTGGGGCAGAACGTCGGATGCTACGGGAACCGGTGGCATATTTTCAGGAAATGCTCAGGGGGCAACTAATTTAGCCGGAGGATCTGGCTTATCTGCTGTAGGAACAAATATAGGCGTGGCTGGCTTTTCTAATTCAGCAGCTAATGGTGTTTTAAGAGCAGGTGGTTATTTTGACACAAATGCTGGGCAGTCATTCGCTTATGTTGGCGCAAGAACAGCAGCCAATGTACTAAGAAAAATTGAAGGGAACGGAACAGTAAACACGGTGGTAAGGGATTTAAACGAGAAACAAGTTGTTTTGTCTGCCCCCGAATCTCCTGAGAATTTGTTTCAAGATTTTGGGCAGGGACAATTAATAAATGGCAAAGTTCATATTACAATTGATCCCATTTTTTCAAAGAATATTATTGTAAATGAAAAGCATCCTTTACGCGTTTTTATTCAACTTAAGGGAGATTGCAACGGTGTATTTGTAAATAATGAAAGTGCAACAGGTTTCGATGTTATTGAATTAAAAGCCGGAACATCTAATACTAAATTTACTTATTTTATTACTGGAAACAGAGCTGATGAAACATTGTCTGATGGGTCTGTGTCAAAATATTCTGATGAAAGATTTGCGCCTTCTATGGGTGCACAAAAAATAGAGACGAAAGAAATACAAGAGCTTAGAGAAAACCACAATGTTGAAAATAGAAAAAATGAAAAATAAAATTATTTTTCTACTACTCTTAATTTCAACATTTTCGTTTGCGCAGAATTTTGGTATTAATGCAACTCGGCCCCAAAAAACAACTATTACTAAAACTGTTGAAGAAAACGGCCAGATAAAAAATATTAACGCGGATGATAAGGATGTTAAATCAACTTTAAAAAATACAAACGAGAAATAAATACCTGTGGCTATAATAATTTAATGAAGAATTATTTCATATTTTTTTTAATTTACTTTGGATCAACTGCTTTTGGCCAAGGAATAATAAACAACGGTGCAAGAATTGTTTTTTCCGGTGCTGCACATATTTATATTGATGGAGGCACAAATGGTGATTATTTAAGTCAGGCCGGCGGTCTTGTTCACCCTAGTGCAACCGGAAATATTTGGATGGAAGGTGATTGGACAAACAACTCTGCGAATACAGGTTTCTTTTCTGATAATGGTAACGTAAATTTAAATGGTGCCAACCAAACTATTAATGGAACAAATTCAACTACGTTTAATAATCTTACTTTATTAGGTTCGGGAGTTAAAACACAAAATTTAAATACGAGTGTTGGTGGTGTTGTTACTACAAATGGCGTTCTTTCTGTGGGTAATGTAATATACGATCTAAATTCCTTTATTCTTACAATAACTAATCCATTAGCCGCAGCTGTAACTTCCGGTACCGGATATATATTAAGTGAAACTAATGCCGCCGTTAACCCAAGTATTATGCGTTGGAATATGGGAACAAATGTTGGCGCACACGTGTATCCTTTTGGTGTTGCGGGTTTACAGATCCCTTTTACATTTAATAAAACTACTGCGGGCGCATCTAATATTGATGTTTCTACTCGTGCAACCGGAGCCTCTGATAATTTACCATGGGCAGGCGCAAGTAATGTTGGCGGAGTAACTTTTTTTTATTGCCCTAATAATTTAATGTCAGGTAACCCTTGTGCAACCAACTCGGTAATTGATAGATGGTGGGATATTACACCTACAGCTGCAGTTACAGCAAATTGTACTTTTAGTTATAGAGGAATAGAAAACACATTAAATGTTCCATACAATACAGGAAATATTGGCGCTCAATGGTGGGATGGTTCTGCCTGGAATTTAAATAATGCTACAACAGGCAGTGCAGCAGCTGTGGTTGCAGGTGTTGGCGCAGTAACTGCAAATGGATTAAATCAATTTTGTCCCTATGTTCTTTCTTCAGTTACGATTCCTTTGCCAATAGAGCTGATTAATTTTTCGGCTTCTTGCGAAGGAGATTCAAAAGTAGTGTTGAATTGGAGTTCTGCAACTGAAAGAAATGGCGCCTTCTTTAATGTGATGAATAGTACAGATGGATTGCATTACACCAAAATAGCATCCGTTAGCGCAGCGGGAAACTCCTCTTCAATAAACAACTATTCATATGTAGTTGAAAACAAAAAAAGTTTTGGAAATTATTATTTATTAAAAATGATCGATGTTGACCAGTCTTACAAAAATTCCAAAAGTATTTATGTAAGTGATGATTGTAATTTGCAAGAAAGTGAGCCAACTATTTTTTATAATCAGCAAAGTGGCATAGTAATTTCAACTACTAGTAAAGACGCTACGAGTTATACTTTAAATATTATTGATGCTGCCGGCAGACTAGTAAGAACAGAGTCGTTACCGATCAAACAAGGTTATAATAATATTGTGGTTGATACAGAACTTGCCTCTGGTGTTTATCTGGTGAATTTATTCTTCAATAACGGCAAATTAATAACAAAAAAAATCCCGGTGTATTAATTCATTATTCGTTAAATTTTTCCTATCCAGCTATAACTAAATAACCTTCGTTTTATATGATAGTTTTTAGTTAATTTTTTAGAGGTGTAATTTTCAAAAAGTAGTTTTACTTGATTTTCTGTTAAAGCTAAAGCATCATTTAAGGTTATACCCGCTTTTTGAATATACCAACTTTGACACATTAAATTATTCAATTTCTCTTGGTTTGTAATGCTTTGTTCCAATGCAGAAGCTTCCAGGTTTATTGATTCAAATTTAGCTCGTGCGTGAGGATGATCTAATCCTAATATGTGACCCAATTCATGTGGAATAGTTCTTTTGTTTATGCCTGAGTTAATAGATTCTAAATGTTTTGGATTTAATTTAATTAATAAGCCGCCAAAATCCGCTTCGGCAACATTATCATTTGTAACATTTGAACTAATTGCTATAACTAGATTATTATGCAGTGCTTTTAATTTGTACTCGTAAAGTGGTTTTACCGTCACATTTGATCTTAATTCAATTTTTCCAAACGTTCCTGAATAAACAGTTTCAATCTGTTTTTTAATGGATCCGGCTAATACATAAAGATTAATATTGGCAAGGCTTGTTTTATTGATAAGATAAATTTCAAAATTAAGAGTTATTAAATTCTCCTTTCGCGTTACGGATAGCATATAGCTATAAAATTAGAAAATTAGTCTTAATTTTACAGTATGCGTATTGGTTTATTTTTCGGTTCGTTTAATCCTATTCATATCGGGCATTTGGCTCTGGCTAATTATATGGTTAACTATACCGATATGCAAGAGGTTTGGTTAGTGGTTAGTCCGCATAACCCTTTAAAAAAGAAAAGCCAATTATTAAACCAAAATGATCGTTTGCATTTAGTAAATCTTGCACTTGATTTTCATCCAAGCATAAAAGCTAGTAATTTTGAATTTGATCTTCCTCAACCTTCCTACACCATTAATACTCTTGTGCGTTTAAAAGAAAAGTATCCTCAACATGAGTTTAGTTTAATTATGGGGCAGGATAATTTAACCTCTTTTAATAAATGGAAAAATTACGACGAGATCCTAAAACGAAACCACATTTATGTATACCCTCGGCCAAATTGCGGTCCAAGTGAATTTGATGAGCACCCAAATATTCATATTACAGAAGCGCCGGTAATGGATATCTCCTCTACGTTTATTCGCAACGCTATTAAAGAAAAAAAAGATGTGCGGTTTTTTACTCACCCAAAAGTCTGGGACGAAATTGATACGATGAATTTTTATAAGAAGTAAAATTCTGTCATCCCTACATAGGAGGGATCTGCAACGAGATGCTGCCATGTTAAAGCAGCGCAGATGCAGACGCTTCTCTACTCCGCTCGAAGTGACAAAAATTAAAGTTTATTCGTAAACTCAGTTACCAATTTAAAAACATCCACATAATCTGTTAGCGGTAATGTTTTTGCAACATCATAAATATCATGATACGCTTTTATTCCTCCTAATGTGTAAATAAAAAAGCAAGGCACGCCTGCTTCTGAGAACCAATAGTGGTCGCTATTTGAGGCCTTGCCGCGTCGTTTTATCTCTTTCACCAAATTTTTTTCTTTATTGATTGATTCTAATAAACTAAATTGTTTTTCAAACGTGTAGCCGTTAACAACCATTATGCCTTCGTCTCCCGTTCCTAAAAGATCAAAGTTTACTAAGAATTTTATTTTTTTAAGATCCACCACTTTGCTTTCAACAAAATATTTAGAGCCTAATAATCCTGCTTCTTCACCCGCAAAGAAAATAAAAAGGGTTTTGTATTTAGGTGGATTTTTGGTGTAATGTTTAACCAAGTTCAATAATACACTTACACCACTCGCATTATCGTTAGCGCCCGGAAAGAAGGTAGCCTTTCCCATGCCACCTAAATGATCGTAGTGTGCAGAAAAAACCATCACAGTATCATTGTTTATTTTTCCGGGAATATAGCCGCAAATATTTTTATTGATGTATTTGGTAAGCACTTTGCTTTCAATATTTACTTCAATGTTATTTAAAGCGCCAAGGGTTTTGGTGTTTAATAGTTCAATATTGGCAGCAGAAACAGAGTTGGTTGCAACACTATAAGTTAGTTTTTGTTTTACTTTTACAGTTAAGGGAATTAAACTGTTATTTGCAATATAGGTTGCGCTATCTTTTTTCTGAAGGCTGAATTTTCCTTTAAGTGTGGTACTTTCCGGGCTGATCAAATAATCTATACCGGGTTTTAAAAGTTTGTTGTTTAATTTTACAATTACTTTATCAGGAAAAGTGTTTACATTAAACTCAAACCACTGAAAATATCCCGTTGGAAAATACGGCAGTGCCTTGTTTGATTTAAGCTCGCTTGCAATATAATTTGCGGCAGCATCTAAGCCATTATTTAAATAACCTCTTCCAAAATATTTTTTTGAAGTTAATGTTTTAATTACGTTACGCGCATATAGCGTGTCTTGCGCAAAAGAAAAATTTCCAAAAAATAAAAAGGAAATGATTAAAAGTGTAACACGCATTAATGAAAACGTTTTTTTGAAAGGGTAAAAAAGTAGGTAACTACTTCGTGATCATCATTCCAATTGTATAATGATTTTAAACTATTTAAATAAATCTCTGTGTCAGCCCAAGTTTTTAAGGCGCCTAATTGCTCAATGGCAACGTTATATTCAGATTGATTTTGCTTAAATAATTCGTTTATTAAACGAAACTTATCATTTATTCCAATTGTAAAGGGTGGAATGGTTTTTGTTTCCGGTTTAATTTCCAGTCCAATTGCCTCCAAAAAAGGTTGCGCAACTTCAGGCTTTTCTTTTTCTATCGGCGGAATTGTATTTTCTAATGGCGGCGCTTCTGTTTTTTGTTCAGGAACTATCTTTTCACTTATTTTAGAATGGATACTGAAACTGGGAGATATCTCTTTATTTACTTTATTAAACTTATAAACCGCTAAATTCTCCTGCAATTGGGTTAATTGCTGTTGTAATTTTTCACAATTATCAACAGATGGCTGAATAGTCTCGTCAACAAACAGTTCAAGGGTTGGCGCAAGATCGTTTATTTGTGATTGTATTTTATGTAAGACTTTTTCTAAAGGCATTTTTTGTGAATATTTATAATTAAATATAATTTGATTTTGCCACATCTTACACTACTTTTAAGTTTTGTTTTTAACGCCTTTTAAACAATGTTTTTAGAGACTACAAATAATGATCGTAAACGTGGCTGGATTGAAGTTATCGTTGGCAGTATGTTTTCCGGTAAAACCGAAGAATTGATCAGGAGATTAAGAAGGGCGCAATTTGCAAAACAAAAAGTTGAGATCTTTAAGCCGACAGTTGATACACGTTACGACGAATTTAAAGTGGTAAGTCATCAAGGAATAGAAATTCACAGCACGCCTGTTCCTTCAAGCGCAAATATTTTATTGTTGGCAAATGATGTAGATGTTGTTGGAATTGATGAAGCACAATTTTTCGATAACGAACTTCCTTATGTTTGTAATCAGTTAGCAGATAGAGGTATTCGGGTTATTGTTGCAGGTTTAGATCTTGACTACACCGGTAAGCCTTTTGGGCCAATACCAAATTTAATTGCTACAGCAGAATATGTTACAAAAGTACACGCTATTTGTATGCAGTGCGGCAACTTGGCATACGTAAGTCATCGTAAAACAAATGAAGCAAGTTTAGTGCTTCTTGGCGAAACTGAAAGTTATGAACCTTTGTGCCGTCATTGTTTTAATAAGAGTTTTAAAAAATAAAATACTATGTACAACCTGCAACAAATAGCAGAGATCACGGGTTCTAAATTAAGCGGAAGCTCAATTCATAAGGTAAGGTATTTTTTAAATGATAGTCGCGCACTACAATCGCCTGCTGACAGTATTTTTATTGCACTTAAGACCTCTCGTAATAACGGACATAATTATATTGTTGACCTGATAGAAAGAGGAGTAAGATCTTTTTTAATTCAGGAAAATGAATTTGATGATTCTAAATATAAGACTGCAGATGTTTCTTTTGTTGTTTCAAACGATCCATTAAAGGCAATTCAAAAACTTGCAGCCTATCATCGCAAACAATTTACTATTCCGGTAATTGGAATAACAGGAAGTAACGGAAAAACTGTGGTGAAAGAATGGTTGTATCAATTATTAAAAAGTAATTACTCCATTTGCAGAAGTCCTAAAAGTTATAATTCACAAATTGGCGTTCCTTTAAGTGTTTTAAATTTAAATCACACCCATACCTTGGCAATTTTTGAAGCAGGAATTTCCTTGCCTAACGAAATGGATGCCCTAACGGAAATCATTCACCCAACCATTGGCGTTATTACCTCCATTGGGACTGCCCATGACGAAGGTTTTGAAACCAAAGAGCAAAAGGTATCTGAAAAATTAAAACTGATAAGTAATTGTGATAAAAAGATAATTAATGGTTTACATAAAGAACAGGTTCCTTCATCATTAATAAAGAATTCTATTTTTGTTTCTGAATTTGATGATGCCGATCTGAAAATTAAATACTCTGAAGAAAAATTAGAGTTAAATAGCGCCACTACAAATTATTCTTTTAAAATACCTTTTTCAGACAAAGCCTCTGTTTTAAACGCCTCCACTTGCGCTGCAGTTTTGTTGCAATTGGGTTTTAAAGAAACAGAGATCGCGCAACGCTTAGCTTTATTGCAACCCGTAGCTTTACGACTGGAAATTAAAACCGGGATCAACAATGCATTAATTATTAATGATTATTATAATTCAGATATTGATTCAATTAAAATTGCTTTAAATTATTTGTTGCAACAAAATCGTCGCCAACGAAAAATTGTGATTGTTTCAGATCTTGAGCAATCCGGTATTTCTGCAAATACGCTCTATAAGCAATTGGCAGATCTTTTCTCTCAAAATAAAATAGATCTTGTAGTTGGTATTGGAAAAGAGATCGGTAACTATAAACCCTTATTTAAATCCAATTCGTTATTTTTTAATGACACACATAGTTTTATCAATCAGTTTAAATTAATTAATTACCAATTTAGTGAGGCAAGTATTTTATTAAAAGGTGCACGCAGTTTTGGTTTTGAAAATATTGGAAGAATACTTCAGTTAAAAAGTCACGATACGGTTTTTGAGATCAACTTAAATAAACTGATCGATAATGTAAATTATTATAGATCCTTAGTAGCAAATGATGTAAAAATAATGTGCATGGTTAAGGCCATGGGATACGGAAGTGGCGGGGCAGAGATCGCCAAAACACTTCAGCACATTGGTGTAAATTATTTAGCAGTGGCTTATGCAGATGAGGGAGTTGAATTAAGGCAATCGCAGATCACTTTACCCATCATGGTAATGAGTCCTGAGGAAGATGCTTTGGAAGATATTATCAATTATCAGTTAGAACCTGAGATATATAGTTTTAAGGTGTTGCATGCTTTTGTAAAAAAATTAGATGCGCTAGGGATTACAGAACCTTACCCTGTGCATTTAAAAATTGATACAGGCATGCATCGTTTAGGTTTTGAAGAAAATGATTTAAACAAACTAGCCGTTGACCTAAAAAATTTACCGCAGATAAAAATTAAATCTGTTTTTTCTCACTTAGTTGGATCGGATAGCGAAAGTTTAGATGATTTTTCAAGACAACAGATCGCAATATTTGAAAAAGCCTTTACGCTATTTGAAACAACCTTAGGCTACCCAGTATTAAAACATATTTGCAATTCGGGCGGAATAAGCCGTTTTAAAAACGCGCATTACAATATGGTACGTCTTGGTATTGGTATGTATGGCGTGGGTGTTAATGCTGCAGAACAAAATAAATTAGAAAACGTTGGGAGTTTAATTACACGAATCAGTCAGATTAAACATGTAGACAAAGACCAAACCGTTGGGTATAGCAGAAAAGGAAAATTAGAACGGGATACAAAAATCGCCACCATTCCTATTGGTTATGCGGATGGTTTTGGTAGGCAATTAGGTAATGGAAAACACGGCGTTTACATAAATGGTAAATTCTGTAAAACAGTAGGTAATATCTGCATGGATATGTGTATGATCGATATTACCGATGTTGATTGCTCGGAAGGGGATGAGGTAATTATTTTTGAAAATGTAGAGCAAATAAATGCCTTAGCCAAAGCATTAGATTCTATATCTTATGAGGTACTCACTAATGTATCAGCAAGAGTGAAAAGGGTTTATGTTCAAGAGTAATTAATTCTCTTCTTTTTTCAAAATAATTAAAGGCAAAGCTTTGGCAGTAATCATCTGATTAAGGTTTGAAATATCTGTATCTACAACATTCTTAAATTTTACAAGTTGTATATCCGCCAGTTTTTCAAGTTCAGAGTACGCGTCTTGCGCTTGCTTGTTTGGGGCTGTTTCTGAGTCATCTACATAATTATATAACGAACTTATTTTATTGTTTAATTGCATGGGAAAATTTAAAATATCTTGTCCGCTTTTTAATTTTGTTTGATACAGAGCCTCTTCAATTCGTGTAATTTGTTTATTGATACTGTCACTAGCGGTTTTAATTTCTTTTGGACAATCTTTACCTAATTTGCCGGTAAACGCATTTATTTGATTTCTATAATCGCGAATTTTTAGAATGGTTTTTTGTACTTCATTATATTTATCGATCACCTTCACTAAAAAAACAGTTTTTAATTTATAATCAGCATCTGAACATTTATAAACAGGATTTGCTTTAATTGTAAATTCTTTTTCTATACTATCAGCATTTGCTTTAATGGTTATAAAGTATTTTCCCGGCCCTGCTTTTGGCCCACGACTAATATCTCCCCAAAATATCATGCCCTCAATCTTTACCGGATCCGGATAATACATATCCCACACAAATTGATTAATGCCTTTTTCAACCTCCAATTTTGCCGGCTTTCCGAAGACCGGTGTTTTTTCTCCATTTGTTGAAAACACTTTTATTATTTTTTTATTTTCATCCTTTACCGTAATCATAACTTTTGACGAATCATTTACATCCTTTAAAAAATAATTTACCACCACTCCGTTTATTGGATTTATTCCGGCATTAACTGCTTTTAAATTTTGACTTCCATTATAACGATAAGCCGGTGAAATATCAAAAGCAAATATTTTTTTTTGTGTTATCGTAGCGTTTAGTTGTTGTACCTGAGCTAGATCATCTAAAACATATAATGCTCTGCCTTGAGTGGCAACTACCAGATCATTTTCTTTAATGATCATATCTGTGATAGGCACTTTTGGAAGGTTTAACTGAAATGGCTTCCAAGTGTTACCGTCATCGTAAGAAATATACATGCCATACTCAGTGCCACAATATAATAAACCGGGGCGTTTTTGGTCTGCTCTTAAACATCGTGTAAAGTGTGTAGCCGGAATGCCTGTTGTAATTAGTTTCCAGCTTTTTCCATAATCTTCGGTTTTAAATATATATGGTGTAAAATCATCACTTTTATATTTGGTGCCAACAAAATAGGCTTTACCTTTTTTAACTGGATCTACTTCAACACAATTCCACATCATCCATTTTCCTGCGGCAGGAGGCGTAACGTTGTTCCAGTTTTTTCCTCCATCTTTACTTACGTGTATTAAACCATCATCTGTTCCAACCCAAAGTAAATCTTTTTCTAAAGCAGATTCTGTTGCAGTAAAAATCGTACAATAGGTTTCTACACTGGTATTATCTTTTGTAATTGGCCCGCCACTTGATCGCTGGCGTTCTTTATCATTTGTCGTTAAATCTCCGCCAAGTGGAGTCCACGAAGCACCTTCATTTTCTGTTACAAATAAAACGTTACCACCGGCATATAGTTTTTTAGGATTATGTGGTGAAAAGAAAATTGGGAAATTCCATTGAAAGCGATATTTCTGTTCATCGGCACCTTGACCGATTGGTGTTACCGGCCACACACTAATGGAGCGATTCTCACCCGTTGTATGATCTAGGCGAGATAAATATCCGCCATAGTTTCCACCATAAACAATCTCAGGATTTGATGGATCTGCAACTACATATCCACTTTCGAATCCTGCCGTTGAAGTCCAATCATTTTGTGTAATTGAATTCTGTTCAGATCGTGATAAGATGCGAACCGTTGAATTATCTTGCTGTGCTGCTAATATTCTGTAAGGGTAATGATTGTCTGTACTCACTCTGTAAAATTGTGCAGTAGGTTGGTTATAATAACTACTCCATTGTTCTCCTCCGTTAAATGAAATTTGTGCGCCGCCATCATCTGCTATTATCATTCGTTTTCCATCTTCCGGATCTAGCCAAAGATCGTGATGGTCTCCATGCGGGGTGTCAATTACTTTAAATGTTTTTCCTCCATCAGTACTTTTTAAAAAATTTACATTTAAAATATATACGAGGTCTTGATTTTTTGGATCAACAAATACTTTTGAATAATACCAGGCGCGTTGACGAATATCATTGGTACTATTTTGCAGTGTCCATGTTTCACCTGCATTTTCGCTTACGTATAATCCGCCTTTTTCATTTTCAATAATTGCATATACACGTTCCGGGTTGCTTGGGGCAACTGCTACGCCAATAATTCCAGTCACTCCTTTGTTAGGGAATCCCTTTTTATCATTAAGCTTTGTCCATGTTTCTCCGCCATCAATACTTTTCCATAAGGCAGAACCTTTACCTCCGCTTTCCATACTGTATGGTGTGCGAATAACTGTCCACGTGCTTGCATAAAGGGTTTGCGGATTACCCGGTTCCATCACCAGATCCACTGCTCCGCTATAATTATCACTAAACAAAACTTTTTTCCAATTCTTTCCGCCGTCTATCGTTTTGTAAACGCCACGTTCTGTGTTTTCTCCGAACAGATGTCCCAAAGCTGCCACCCAAACAATATCGGGGTTTTTAGGATGAATAATTATTCTTGTGATATGTCTGCTGTCTTTTAGTCCAATACTTTTCCAAGATCGTCCACCATCATCTGTTCTCCACATTCCAAATCCTTCACTTACATTTCCGCGTAATGTATTTTCACCTTCTCCAACATATAAAATGGTTGGATCGCTTGGAGCAATTGCCACACATCCGATTGAGCCTCCAAAGTATTTGTCGCTTATGTTTTTCCAATTACTTCCGCCATCCATTGTTTTCCAAACACCACCACCGGTAGCGCCCATATAAAAAACATTTTTTTGTTTTGCATCACCTGCAACGGCAGCGCTTCGTCCACCCCTAAACGGACCGATCAATCTGTACTTGGTGTTTTTTAGAAGTATACTGTCTGTGTTATCTTTTTGGCCAACAACTGTAATTGAAAGAAAGCAGATCAAAAAAAAGTAGATTGTCTTTTGCATAAGTTTTGAAGGTTAGATTTTTTTAATTTAAAAAATTAATTTGCGATCACCGAAATTTCTATGTGCGCTCCTTTTGGTAATGCTTTTACCTCAATGGTTTCGCGCGCAGGAGGATTTAATGGAAAATAAGTTTTGTACACATCATTTACTTTCGCGAAATTTTTAAGATCGGTTAAATAAATTGTTGATTTAGAAATGTTACTCATTTTCATTCCTGCTGCTTCAACAATTGCTTTTATATTATTTAAAACTTGTGTGCATTCATTTTCAACAGTTGTTGAGTCGAAAGAGCCATCCGGCCTTAACCCAATTTGTCCCGAAACATAAAGTGTTCCATTGGTTTTAATGGCCTGACTATATGGACCAATTGGCGCCGGAGCCAGTTTTGTAAAAATAACTTCTCTTGGATCTTTATTTGTAAAGGCAACTAATAAAATAATTATACCCGCAACTATACTTATTTTTTTTATCATACTAATTATTTTGGTGGAGCAGGAGGTGGATCCATTTTAGAAATTTCAGTTAATCCTTTTACTAAAATATCCAGGTCTTGAGTATTTGTATAAACATTTGGCGCAATACGCACGCCATTAACTTTTTCCAGTATCATAGACACGCAATGCACTTTATGTTTTTCCATTAATTTCGCATCGATCTGTTGGGCTTGCCAACCTTCAAAACCAAATGTTGCAACAGCGCAAGAGAATTCAGGTTTAACAGCAGTAAATAGTTTTGCCTTTGGAAGTTTAACTGCTTTTTCCGTCCAATAGTTTTTTAAATACCGCAAACGTGCTTCTTTGCGTTTGCCGCCAATGATGTTATGAAATTCAACTGCAGTGCCAATAGCCATTTCTGCAGCAAAAGAGCGGGTGCCTAAACTTTCAAACTTCTTAATGTCGCCACCATCCGGGTCAACCGATGAAAGCAAAGCCCAAATATTTTTTATTTTTTCTTTTTTAATATATAATAGTCCCGTACCAAATGGCGCGCCTAACCATTTATGCAAAGCGGTTGCAAAATAATCTGCTCCTGTATCTTCAATTTTAAAATCTATTTGCGCAAAAGAGTGAGCGCCGTCTACAATTACTTCGCAACCTTTAGCGTGCGCCATATCTGCAATTGCTTTAGTTGGAACAAAGTTACCTGTCCAATTGATCATATGTGTAATATGAACAATTTTTGTTTTAGAAGTGATGGCATCCTGATATAATTTCACAATTGCCTTTTCATCTTCTAATGGTTGAGGTATGTTGATCCAAACTAATTTTATCTTGTCACGTTTTTCTCTTTGCTTCCAGGCATTCATCATGTTTGGATAATCAAAGGTGCTTAATACAACTTCATCACCGGCTTTTAAATTCAAACCAAAGATCACGGTGTTTAAGCCTTCCGTTGCATTTCTGTTAATTGCAATTTCTTCAGGTAAAACCCCACATAAATTGGCCAGTTTTTCACGCAATCCTTCTCTACCTTGATCTAAAATTCGCCACATGTAATAACTTGGTGCCTCGTTACTATATTGGTAAAAACGAATATGAGCGTCTTGTACCACTTTTGCTTGCGGGCTTACACCACCATTATTTAAATTAATAATGTTTGGTGATACGGTGTAGCTTTGACGTACCCATCCCCAAAAATCTTCATTTTCGGCTGATGCATCCAAACTCATGTTCTCTAATTTATTTAAATTTTTTTCCAGCTGTTTTGTAAAGCCTTTGTCTATTGTTGAGAAAAGATCAAGTGCTGTTAAAGAACCAGCGGTTGCTAATAAAAAATTACGACGATCGATCATTGTTTTTGAATTTTGATTAAAGATAAGAAACAGATCCAAAAAATCATACTCTTATTGGGTATTTACTTTGATCTTAATTAAATTGAATGGGCAAAAACGTTGATTAAAACTTTACGCCCAATTGCAAAGCCAGATGCATGCTGCTGATGTAAAGAGAACTTGCAGCGTAACTTTCTTCAAAATAATATTGCGATAAACTGTAACGGAAATTTAATTCGGCAAAAAAGCTACCTTTTGATTTACTGATACTGTTTTTTTGCCAGCCAATGGTTGCGCTTAAGAACGAATTCATTTTGTTAGTAATAAATCCATTTCTAAATCTTAAGTCAACAACATCTTCTTTAATACGATTACCATTTTGAGTTATTAAAACATTTCCGGGTAATAAATAACGTAAATGGTATCCTAACATAATGTAAGGACTAAATACACTGTTAGTTTCTCTTGTGAATGAATGTTTGAATTGAAGTGGTAATCCTAATTCATTAATAATTAGTGAATAATTGTAAGGAAAGGTTTTGTCGTACAATTTTAAACTATCGGGTTTAAAATAATAGGATTTAAAATTAACGCCGTGAAAAAAATACTCTATTCCAACCAAAAAAAAGTTTTTATTTGAATGGTCAACCCTGATTTCTTTTTTGAAAGAAACCATGGCGCTCATTTTTTGTGTTGGATTTTTTGCGTGGTTAGTATTTACTGTGTAAAGCCCCAATACCGGACCAAAGCCAAAACGAATACCTGCGCCCGGAGAATTTTTTTGTCCAAAGCAAATAGTTGAGAACACTATAAGAATGAAGAGCGTTATCGAAAAAAAAACGTTTGTATTTGTTTTTTTTATCATTAATTATTTTCGGATTACATTAGTTGCTGTTGCTTGAACAGTTGGTGTAATAATAATATCATTAATGTTTACATGCGGAGGCCTATTTGCCACCCAGTATATGGTTTCGGCAATATCATCCGGTGTTAAAGGCTGCAGCCCCTCGTAAACTTTTTTTGCTTTATCACTATCGCCATCAAAACGTACGATGCTAAATTCTGTTTCAACCATACCCGGATTGATAGCGGTAACTTTAATGTTGTGCGGTAAAAGGTCTATTCGCATGGCTTTATTCAAAGCATCTACTGCGTGTTTAGTTGCGCAATAAACATTGCCGTTGGCATAAACTTCTTTACCTGCAATTGATCCAATATTTATGATATGACCTTTTTTATTCTCGATCATTAAATTAGAAATAGCCCGAGAAATATAAAGCAGTCCTTTCACATTTGTGTCTATCATACGTTCCCAATGATCAATATTTCCACTTTGAATTGGGCCTAAGCCGGCTGCTAATCCTGCATTATTTACAAGCGCATCAATTTTTTTATTTTCTGAAGATAAGGTAGAAATAGCATTTTCAACCTCACTTAATTTACGAATATCAAAACATAAGGTGGTTACTTTAATTTTAAAGTCAGACTCCAATTGTGTTTTAATTTCTTTCAGTCGATCTTCTCTTCTTCCTGTAATAATTAGATCGTGACCATTTTTAGCGAACAGTTGTGCGGTACTTTTTCCTATGCCTGATGTGGCGCCGGTAATTAAAACTAACATATTACTTGTTTTTAGGGGCTAATTTGCTATGACTGCGACCATAAGCAAAATATATAATTAAACCAATTGCCAACCAAATGGCAAAATACAACCAGTTTTTGTAACCTAATTGAGACAGCATATAAAAACAACTTAATAATCCTAAAGTTGGAATAAGCGAAAAGCTATACTTAAAGGCCATTACAGCAATAGTTGCAAAACCAATAAAGAAAAAATAAATTGGAATTTTGGTAACAAAGGCATCAAACGATTCGAACTTTAAATAATAATCTATCCATGATCTGTTGTAAACAAACAACAAAACAAGCGTTAAAATAAATAAGGCCGGAACAATGAATTTTGAATTTACATACGGCGTTTTAAATTTTGATTTTGGAGCCGTAGGATCCATGCGCAGTTTGAGCACACCAGCACACACTAAACAAAATGCGAATAAAGTTCCTGCCGAACAAATATCTGTTACCATATTAATGTCTACAAAAAAGATTGGTACCGCAACTAAAAAGCCTGTAAAAATGGTTGAGAAGGAAGGTGTTTTAAATTTAGGATGTATTTTCGCAAAAGCCGGAGGTAATAAACCATCGCGACTCATGCTCATCCAAATACGTGGTTGTCCTAATTGAAAAACCAACATCACACTCGCCATTGCCACTACTGCACTCACTGCAATTACACCACCTAACCAATGCAGACTTTGAACTTTTTCAAATACATAGGCTAAAGGATCGCCAACATTTAATTCGGTATAACTTACCATACCGGTAATAACAAGTGCAATAGCAACATATAAAATTGTACAAATAATAATTGAATACAAAATCCCTCTCGGAAGATCGCGTTGCGGATCTTTGCATTCCTCAGCTGTGGTAGAAATGGCATCAAAGCCTATGTATGCAAAAAACACGGCGCTGATACCTGAAAGCAATCCGCCTATGCCATTTGGTAAAAAGGGATTCCAATTTTTTGTATCCACAAAAAAAGCACCAACAAAAATTACAAGAAGCACAACTACTATTTTAATAATAACCATGATGTTACTGGCATTGCGGCTCTCTTTAATGCCGCGGTAAACCAACATGGTAATAATAACGTTTATGAATAGAGCAGGAAGATCAAAAATAATTCGCATGCCAAATAATTGTGGCGCCTGACCATAGGCTACAAAGCCTTCGATTAAACCTGCTGTTTTGCCATTTTGTTGAATTTCCTCCAATGGCACGCCGGCCACAAGCATAGAAGAAACTAATTCGTAATTATGTTTAGCCGAAAAATAATCTAAGCATAGCCATTCATTGACTCTATAGGGGGTTGAATTCTGGATCAAGGAACTGAAATAATCACTCCATGAAATCGCCACAGTAACATTACCGATCGCATACTCCATAATTAATGCCCATCCTATGATCCATGCAAATAATTCGCCAAAGGCTACATAACTGTATGTGTAGGCACTTCCACTAACCGGTATTAAAGAGGCAAATTCTGCGTAGGCAAAGGCCGCAAAGCTACAAGCTACCGCAGTAAATATGAATAATAAAATAACTCCCGGGCCACCATCGGCACTTGCTTTACCAATAGTTGAAAATATACCTGCACCAATAATAGCGGCAATGCCAAAAGCGGTTAGATCGCGAACGCCCAAATGCTTGGCTAAATTAGTATGATGGCTATCTGATTCTGCCTTTTTTAATATGGCATCAATTGATTTTTTTCTGAATAAACTCATTGTATGTTTTTGAACTTTTGCCTTTTTGAAGCGCTAATAAATATACAAAGTAAATTTTAATTAGAGATTGGCGGATCGTTGTTTTTTGAAACCGGCAGATAATAAAGGGCTGCCAGCAAAATAAACACAACGGCAGGACTGCGATATCGGAAAATTGCCCCGCTATTTGGCGTAGTTAAGCCTATAAGTAAACATAATAATAAAGCGAATACTACCAATGCAATAGCAGGAAACCTATCTTTTTTGTTTTTAATTAGACCGATAAAAAAGATAAATAATGAGACAACAATGAATAAATTTTCTATCGACGCTAAATGCTGTAATAAACTTTTAGAATTAAAAAAGAAGGGGTGCAGCAGGCTATAATAAAGACATGATGCACCAAGGCTAACTATGTTTAATGAATCATAGTCTATAAAAATATTTGAACCGCTTTTTGGTAATTGATACACTAATTTATATTGGGTGATGGTATCTGTATTTGCAGAAGAGAACAAAGTGTCTTGCTGATGTGTGTGCTCCCAATAAATATAAGGCGCATTTTTTTTAATGGTAAAATAATTAGGTTTATTCTCTATCTTTTTCACGAGCGTTGAATCAAACTCTAAGCGCACGAACTTAACACTGTCAAGCAAAAAAATACCACCTTTTGATGCGTCTGCAAATATGCGTTGGTGCGTAATAGCAGCTTCTAACAACGAACGTTTTTTAATAAGGACTGAAAGGCCGTTTAGCAGAATAAAAGCAACAGTTATTATTGAAATTAAGAAAATTGATCTGTATTTTATTTTTTTAGAACTAGCAAGAATAAAAAAAGCGAAAAAATAAATGGCTGCAAAAAATAATAAGTACGGTTTTAATACTAATGAAATAAATAATAAAGTGAGCAAACCGCAAACTTTTGAAAATGAAATTTTTGAAGAACTAACTTTTTTAATTTGGTAAAGCATACAACCTAAAACAAAAATTGCCAGACCTTCTTTTAAAACTGCACCTGTGTAAAACCATAAGGCCGGCAGAAAGCAGAGGATGAGTAAAACGAAGAGCTCTTTTCCTAAAAAATAGTCTTTAATGGATCTATAAATATAATTAATGCCAATAAAACTTAACAGACAACTAATTAGGGCATGCACATGATAAGAATTAAACGCAATAAAATGAATGAGCGAATGAAATCGAATTACAATTCTATTGTCGTTATACAAAAAATCCTTTAACCTGCCGTTATCCCAATTAGTAGTGTTTACTATGTAATTGTCGAAAAGGAGTGTGCCGGGAGATTCATCCTGAAATCCAAACAACACTTTTAAATAGCCACCAAAGTCGGCTCTGGCATAATCGTTTAAAATAGTGGCGTCGGTGTAAAATTTACCGGCATCAAATTTTTCTAAACCCCCGTACATTTTTTTGTATACCAAATAAAAGGCCGGTATGGCAAGGGCTTTTAAGAGAAATAATAAGGTAAATGTTTTTGAATTGATCTGTTCATCTTTAAGTAAACCAAAAAAATTGTTTTTATAGATCAAAAACAAAATGATTAAAAGGTATATGGCGGCAGCTATCAATTGTCGTAGGATTCAAAAAATTTGATCTCCATCATTGTTTCCGGTTTTGCAAGTGCATTAAATCCAAATTGTTTGTATAAGCCATGCGCATCGCGGGTAGCTAGCATAAATCGGCGTAGTTTTTTAAGTGATGGATGATCTAAAATAAAACGCATCAACTCTTTTGAAAGTCCTTTCCCTCTTTGCTCTTCTAATACAAAAACATCTGCCAGATAAGCAAAGGTTGCATTGTCTGTTATCACGCGTGCATAAGCAATTTGTTTATTGTCAACGTAAATTGCAAAACAAATACTACCGGCAATACTTTCTATTATAAGGTCAAGTGGCATGTTTTGTGCCCAATAACTTTCTTTACTTAAATAATCATGAATGACATTAAGTTGCAGTTTATTTTTATCTGTACTAAATAAATAGTTGTTAATCCTCTTTTCGTGCATTGCGTTAAAGGTTATCTACAATTACTAAATAGATATTTTTTGGATCAAAATTAAAGCGTGTGATTTTTTTAATGCCAAATGTTGCAAGGTCAAATAAAAGTATCCACTCTTTTTTTGACTCATCATATTTCAATAATTTATTGCCTTCGGATTTGATTAAGCCAAATTGTTCGTGCCAGATGGCATCCTCACTCAATGAATTGTATTCTGCATACTTTTCTGCTTTATGAAATATAAAATCGTATTTGTAAAAAGTAACTTTTGTAGAGTCTTTAATGCCGTAAATAAATGAGTGCCGGTTAATGATTTTAAATGCGCGAATAGGATTATTTGCCAGCCATTTATCTTCGTTAGTGCTTTTTACAAAATAGCGTAACGAATGCGGACTAGTTAGTTTGTAATATAAAACAGTATCTGAATTTAAAAATGTAAAATAACCAACTGAATCCACATCATATTTTTTTTCGCCCACTCCGGTTAAAGCATTTATAAAATGAATGCGTTGAGCGCTGTCACTTTCAACCACTACAGAATTTAAAAATTTTCCATCCATTGAAAGCGTTGGGGAATACTCGCTCTCCTTTGTTTTTGTATGCTGAATGGTTTTTAAGGTCTTTAAGTCGTAATAATAAATATCAGCTTGATTGTCCTCACGAATACTGACATAATATATTTTCTTTGAATCTGAACTAAAAGAGGGTTGATTGTCGTAACCTACCCTATTGGTGATGTTTTTAGGTAAAGTAAGTTTAAGTTCGGTTTTGTTTTTTTCTATTTTAAACAACCACACATCCGTATTTGGAACCTGCGAGCTCAAAAAACGAAAGGCGAAAACAAATACAAATAGGCTAAACGTTTTGTGCATCTAATTTTAAAAAATGTTTATTCATAATAAGGTAAACCAGCCAGCCGTAAAATATACCAACTAACATTCCGGTTATCACATCGCTAGGATAATGAACGCCAAGGTACATTCTACTATATATTACAATAACAGGATATATAAAGATGAGAATTTTATATTTTTTTTGGATCCAATTAATGCACAAAAAAATAAAGGTTATAATGCCAAATGTGTTTGTTGCGTGTCCTGAAAAAAACGTAAACTTTCCTCCTCGGTAGTCTTTAACAATATGAATTTGATCTTTGATCTCTAGATTATGTGTAGGGCGATAGCGTTCAACCTTGTGTTTAATAGCATTTGACGTAAGGTCTGCACAAGCAAAAACTATTGCACATCCTATAATAAATTCAACTGCTTTTTTAGCATGGTATTTTTTATAAAACGCAAAGGCAACAGCTAAGATGATTAGAATGGTTGGCCATGTATTACTAAAAAACCACATCACCTCATCCAGAAGTGGATCGTGCATGGAATTTATTTTTAATAATAAACGCCTGTCAAGCAATTTTATAGTTTCATACATGCTTAAATGTAATAATAATTCAATTATTATTGTTTAAAGAGAGAAATAAGTGTTTAGAATAGAAATCTTATTTACCGGCAGTACAGGCTTGAGTTACAATATCAGTATCCACCTCATTTAATTTACTTATAACACCAAAACCACCTTCAACATTTGTTAGGTTTTTGTAGCCATTTGCCTTTAAAATAGAAATGGCTATCATGCTTCTGTACCCGCCGGCGCAGTGCACCATGTAAGCATGAGACTTGTCTTTCGAATCTATCCAGTCAAAAATAAAATCAAGCGGTTTGCTTTCTGCTTTTTTTAAGTGTGCCGAATCAAATTCACCGGGTCTTCTAACGTCTAAAGTTTCTGCACCCTTTTTGTAATTTTCAGTATAAAATAATTCAGCAGAAATATTCGTAACAGTGTCTATCTTTTTCCCTGCATTTTTCCATGAATCAATTCCACCTTCAAGATAACCAATACAATTGTCGTAACCCACGCGTGATAGACGCATCACAGCTTCCTCTTCTCTTCCTTTTGGAGTAACTAATAAGATCGGGGAATTTATATCACTAATTAAAGTGCCAACCCAGGGAGCAAATTGCCCGTCAATGCCAATAAATAGCGAACCGGGAATATTACCTTTTGCATATTCATCTGGTGTTCTTACATCTAAAACAATTGGTTTTAAATTTTGCAGGAACTCATCAAATTGTGAAACCGATAAACTTTTTGCGCCCGCGTTTAAAACATCCGAATAATTTTTGTACCCTTTTTTATTTAAGGAAGCATTCTTTGCAAAATATTGTGGTGCAGGCAAAATACCTGTAGTTAATTCTTTAATAAAGGCTTCTTTTGAAATGTTTTGTAGGGCATAGTTCACTTTTTTCTGATTCCCAAGAGTATCAAAAGTTTCCTTACTCATGTTTTTGCCGCATGCCGAACCTGCGCCATGAGCAGGGTAAACAATTACATCATCAGGCAGCGTCATGATCTTATTCCTTAAACTGTCATAAAGCATGCCGGCAAGGTCTTCTTGTGTTAGTTCGGATTTTATAGCAAGATCAGGTCTGCCAACATCACCTATGAATAAAGTGTCTCCGCTAAATATGCTTAATGGTTTTTTAGTTTTATCTAATAATAAATACGTTGTAGACTCTAATGTATGGCCGGGCGTATGTAAAACTTTTATCGTAAGGTCGCCAACTTTAAATTCTTCATTATCTTTTGCGATGTAACTTTTGTAATCTGTTTGCGCATTTGGGCCAAAAACAATTGTAGCTCCGGTGGCCTTTGCCAGGTCTACATGTCCGCTAACAAAGTCTGCATGAAAATGAGTTTCAAGAATATATTTTAAGGTATCGCCGTTCTGTTTTAATAGATCAAGGTAGGGCTGCGTTTCTCGTAATGGATCAATTATTATTGCCTCGCCATTATTAGAAATGTAATATGCGCCCTGCGCCAAACAATTTGTATATAGTTGCTGTACCATCATACTAACAAAATTACAATTAAATGTCTTTTATTGCCGGTTTTTGTAATTAGAATATCGTTAAATTTGTGAAACAAAAATTATAACAATGTCAAATTCTGAAAAAATTGAATCGTCTAAAGCGCCCGAACCTGTTGGATTATACCCTCATGCACGTAAGGTTGGTAACTTACTGTTTTTAAGCGGTGTTGGCCCACGTGAACGAGGTACAAAAAAAATCCCGGGAGTTGAATTGGATGAAAATGGATTAATAGTTAGTTATGATATTGAAAAGCAGTGCCATAGTGTATTCAGAAACATTAAATATATTTTAGAGGATTCGGGAAGTAGCTGGGATAAAATTATTGATGTAACCGTTTTTTTGACAAATATGAAGGATGATTTTCCTATTTATAATAAAATATGGGCCGAGTATTTTAAAGAAAACGCGCCTTGCAGAACGACCATCGAAATAAACAAGCTACCCACACCTATTGCTATTGAGTTAAAAGTAATGGCTGTAATTGATTAATAATCAATAATTTATATATTATTTCAATAAACTTTTTGCTTCTTTTAATTCTTATTGTTGTTAAAAGTTATTAGTGAGTAAAAAAAGTTAATTGGTATAAGATTTTTTCTGTTTTATCGAAAAATTTTTATAATTTAGGTAAAAAATTATTCCAATGATAATTCATTCAAATCAATCTATTTTAATTCCTGTAGATTTTTCAAAACAATCTCTTGTAGCAGTTAGGCAAGCCTATAATTTAGCAAGATTTACAAAATCGAAAATTATTTTAATGCATGTTTCAACAACTAATATTGATGAGAATAAATCAGAGCTTCAAGAATTAGCAGAAACCACCAGAAAGGCATCAGGATTAGAGGTAGAGACCTTAAGTTTAAAAGGCGATCTTTACGAATTAACAGATAAAAAGGCGGAAGAATTAAATTGTAGTTTAATTATCATAGGCTTAGATTCACATGTGCGATTTAGAAGTTTTTTAGGTGGCAGTAGTCATGTAACCAAGTTTATAAAAAATGCTCCTTGCCCTGTAATTACTATTCGTTCTGCCGAGAACAGAGATGGCTGTAGAAATATTATTATGCCATTCGACTTGAGTCCCGAAAGCAGAGAAAAAGTTTCTGTAGCAGTTCAGCTCGCTCATTTTTATGGTGGCGATATTCGCATCGTTTCAGTATTTCATCCAAATGATGATAAATATGAAAATAAATTATTACCGTATTTACAACAGGTAAAAAAATTCATTAAAGAAAAAGGAATTAATTGTACCAATAAGTCTGTGCCAACAACTAAACCGGCGGAAGCCATTGTTGAGTACGCCAACAAAAATGATGGCGACTTAATTGTTCAGATGAATCAAAAAGATTTAAGTATTGGCGATATGTTTAGCGGAACAATTGGAGAAAAGATCGTTGAAATCAGCAATTTACCGGTAATAACAATTCCTCCAATGAAGCGCGAGAGCCTTAGTCACTTTGGAAGTGGTATGTAATTTTAAAACTCTTAAGATTTTACCGTTTTTGTGTTTTTAACGCTAGAATTAGTTTTTAGCGGTCTAAAAAAATACGTCAATCTAAATCCTGCAAAATTTCCGTTAGTTGTAAACTCGTGATTGTAATTTTGCCCATCAACTGTATAATTTACTGTAGATTTTGCTAATTGTCTAAATCCTGCATTAAATATAAAACTAGCATTTAAAATATTTCCTCTTTTAAATATTTTTTCGCGGGCAATTGCAAAACGTAACATGGTATATGCCCCGCCATTAGTAGAAGAAATGCTGTTTAAGTAATTTGAGTTGGTAGAACCATCATTTGCTACTTGAAAATTTTTATTGATTGTTTGAGCGCCAACAAAGTTTTGAGAAAATCCGGCACCAACAAGCCATTTCGCGTTTTTACAGTTAGGGTCGAATTTATAGAATATCATTAACGGAATATCTAATGCACTAAACTCGCTTTTTATTCCTGAAAAACGATTTTTTGGGCGGTACAAAGAATAATTTTCCGCTAAAGCATATTGGAAGCCAAAGGTGTTAAAACCCAAGCCAAATGTGCCCATCCAGTGTTTGTTTAGGTCATAGCGGGCAGTAAAATTTAATGCTCCGGCATCAAATTTGTTTTGATGAAAACGCGCATTTGCATCAGGCATTCCTCCCGAAAATTCAGAGCGATTGCCTTGAAATCCCCATTGAACGCCAAGGCGCCAAGAATCGTTCTCTTGAGAAAAACCTACTAAACTTAAACAAGTTAATGCTGATAATACTAATTTTTTCATGCTTATTAATTTTAAATGAAGTTATATTTTTTTTGAGTTTAAAGCAAATTTTTACGATGATTTGATGGTTTTTTAACGTTAAGGTTTAATGCAAATTCAGACTTTTTTTGTTAAATTCGCTCTCCTTTTTAAAAAAGGAAATAATATCAACTCAGCGCTATTAGTGTTTTTGTTGCGAAAAATTAAAACAAATGAAAAAGTACCCTGAATATAAAAAATTAGATCTGTCGCAGATCTCAAAAGATGTTTTACAGTTTTGGGAAAAAGACAAAACGTTTGATAAGTCTATTTCTACACGTGATGAAAATAAACCTTGGGTTTTTTACGAAGGACCACCAAGTGCAAATGGCATGCCGGGCATTCACCACGTTATGGCACGCAGTATTAAAGATATTTTTTGCAGATTTAAAACCTTACAAGGTTATCAGGTTAAACGTAAAGCCGGTTGGGATACACACGGTTTACCAATTGAGTTAGGTGTTGAAAAAAGTTTAGGCATTACTAAAGAAGATATCGGAAATACTAATAGTAAAAAATATATTTCGGTTGAAGATTACAACAAAGCTTGTCGTACCGAAGTAATGAAGTATACCGATAAGTGGGAAGCCCTTACGGCGCAGATGGGTTATTGGGTAGATATGAGCGATCCTTATATCACATACGATAACAAATACATTGAAAGCGTTTGGTGGTTATTACAAAATTTATCTAAAAAAGATCTGTTATACAAAGGCTTTACTATTCAGCCATACTCACCGGCCGCAGGTACAGGTTTAAGCTCGCACGAATTAAATCAACCGGGTTGTTACAGAGATGTGAAGGATAGAACGGCTACCGTACAATTTGCAATCAGCAATCAGCAATCGGCAATTTTGAAACTGAACTTGCCTTTTGCAAATTGCCCATTGTATATTCTTGCTTGGACAACTACACCTTGGACTTTACCTTCAAACACGGCCCTTGCAGTTGGAAAAGATATAGATTATGTTTTTGTTGAAAGTTTTAATCCTTTTAGCGGTAATCTTCAAACCGTTATACTTGCAAAAGACCTGTTAAATAAATATTTTTCTGAAAAACACACCGATCTTAAGTTTGAAGATTATAAAACCGGCGATAAGAACATTCCGTTTAAAATTGTTGGTCACTGCAAAGGCTCTGATCTTGCAGGAATTTCATACGAACAATTATTACCTTTTACGCAACCAACAGATGGTGATGCTTTTAAAGTAATTGTTGGTGATTTTGTTACCACCACCGATGGTACAGGTATCGTTCACATTGCGCCTAGCTTTGGTGCAGATGACTTTAGAGTGGCTAAACAAAACGGAATTGGTTCATTAACGCTTGTTGATAAACGCGGACGTTTTTTACCGGAAATAACAGACGGTGTATTTTTATACGGTGAAGAATATGTAAAAGAAGCTTACAATACTGATGCTGAAAAACAAACGGAATTTGAAAAACAAAAACAAATTTTAGAGGCTGCCGGAAAAATTAAAGAATTAAAAGCTTATTTGAGTGTTGACGAACGTATTGTTTTAAAATTACAGGAAGAAGGAAAATTATTTAAAAAAGAAACCTACGAACACAGTTACCCGCACTGCTGGAGAACTGATAAGCCGGTTTTATACTATCCTTTAGATTCATGGTTCATTAAATCTACGGCTATGAAAGACCGTATGATCGAGCTGAACAAAACTATTAACTGGAAGCCGGAAGCTACAGGTACCGGGCGTTTTGGAAATTGGTTAGAGAATTTAAATGATTGGAATTTATCTCGTTCTCGTTTTTGGGGTATTCCAATTCCTATCTGGACAAGTGAAGATGGTGCTGAACAAATTGTTATTGGCAGCGCTGAAGAATTAAAAATTCAAATTGATAATTCGGTTGCCAAAGGATTTATGCAAACAAATCCATTAGCCAATTTTGTTGTCGGAAATTTTAGTAAAGAAAATTATAACACGTTCGATCTTCATAAGCCTTATGCCGATACCATCGTATTAGAAAAGAACGGAAAAAAATTATTCCGTGAACCCGATCTTATTGACGTTTGGTTTGATAGTGGTGCTATGCCTTATGCGCAAGTGCATTATCCTTTTGAGAATAGAGATCTTATTGATAAGAAAAAATATTTTCCTGCAGATTTTATTGCTGAAGGTGTTGATCAAACACGTGGTTGGTTTTTTACATTACACGCCATCGCCACTATGAATTTTGATTCTGTTGCATACAAAAATGTAGTATCTAATGGTTTGGTGCTAGATAAGAACGGAAACAAAATGAGTAAGCGTTTAGGTAATGCTGTTGATCCATTTGAAACCCTTGAAAAATACGGCGCCGATGCAACTCGTTGGTACATGATCGCAAACGCGGCACCATGGGATAATTTAAAATTTGATATTGAAGGAATTGGTGAAGTTCAACGTAAATTATTTGGTACGCTTTACAATACCTATGGTTTCTTCTCACTATATTCTAATGTTGATGGATTTGTTGTAGATGAAAAAAATCAAACACCAATAGAAAATAGAATTGAGTTAGATAAGTGGATCATTTCAAAACTTCAATCGCTGGTAGAAGATGTAACCTTACATTATAACGAATTTGAGCCACATCGTGCAGCCCGTGCTATTGAAGAGTTTGTGGATGAGCATTTAAGTAACTGGTATGTGCGTTTAAGTCGTCGTCGTTTTTGGCGTGGAGAAATGAGTAGTGATAAAATTGCTGCATATGAAACCTTGCATACTTGTTTGGTAACTGTTTCTCAGTTAATGAGTCCTATTGCTCCATTCTTTGCCGATTGGATGTATCAGAATTTAACCATATCCGATCAATCTGTTCATTTGACAAAATTGGTTGAGGTTAAAAAACAATATCAGGATAAAGCTTTAGAAGAGCGTATGGAATTGGCGCAAAAGATCTCATCAATGGTTTTATCTATTCGTAAAAAAGAAAATTTAAAAGTTCGTCAGCCTTTGCAACGCATACAGATCCCGATTTTAGAAAAAGCGTTTCAGGATAAAATTGAAGCAGTAAAAGATCTGATCTTAAGTGAAGTTAATGTAAAGGGAATTGATTTTGTAAATGAAAGTCAAACGCAAATCGTTAAGAACTTAAAACTTAATTTTAAAACTTTAGGTAAAAAATGCGGCACTAACATGAAAGCTGTTCAGGCTTTTGCCAATGAAAATGGTGCTGCTATAATTTCAGGTATAGAAAGAACGGGTTCTTTTGTTATCGATTTAAACGATACTAAGATCAATTTAGAGACAGAAGACGTGGAAATTATCCCTATTGATATTCCAGGCTGGAAAGTGGCTAATAACGGCCCTTTAACAGTAGCGCTGGACATCAATTTATCAGAAGAACTAAGAAACGAGGGTTTAGCACGCGAAGTGGTAAATCGTATTCAAAACATGAGAAAAGATGCGGGTTTTGAAGTGACAGATAAAATATTGGTGAAAATTCAACAAAATTCCGATTTAGATAACGCTATTAAAAACAATTTAAGTTATATTTGTTCAGAAACTTTAACAAACGATTTGCAATTGGTGCAAAATTTGTCCTCTGCCAATGCTAGTAAAATTGAAGTAGACGAATTGATCTCAACATTGATCTCTATTGAAAAGTTAAATTAAAAATTAATTATTATGGCTAAAAAGCAAAATAATAAAAGTGCTAAACCTGTAAAAAAAGCTAGTAAACCTGCTCCAAAGAAAGCAGCAGCACCTGCTAAAAAAGCAGCCAAGCCCATTGCTAAGAAAGTAACAAAACCTGTTGCAAAAAAAATAGTAAAACCTGTTGCTAAAAAGGCAGCTAAACCGGCACCAAAACCTGTTGCAAAAAAGGTAACAAAGCCAGTTGCAAAAAAAGCAGCAAAGCCAGTTGCTAAAAAGGTAACAAAGCCTGTTGCAAAAACTAAACAATCAAATAAACC
>JALHPG010000034.1 GCA_022842625.1 Bacteroidia bacterium
GTGGCTATCGTCCTCGGTAGCGGGAGATGGATTCGAACCAACGACCTTTGGGTTATGAGCCCAACGAGCTACCCCTGCTCTATCCCGCACTATATCTTAAAATTAAATAAGCGCTTTAAATTGGAGTGCAAATATATAATTACTTTCTTTGTAAAACAAATTAATGTTATTAACATGGAAAAAGTGCATAAATCAGGCTTCGTAAACATCATCGGTTGTCCCAATGTGGGTAAATCTACACTCATGAATGCCTTGGTAGGAGAGCGATTGAGCATTATTACCTCTAAAGCCCAAACAACCCGCCACCGTATTATGGGCATTGTTAGCGGCGAAGATTATCAAATTGTTTTTAGCGATACACCCGGCATTATTAAGCCGCTGTACAAATTACAAGAGAAAATGATGCAATTTGTGATCACCGCTTTTACCGATGCTGACCTTTTTCTATTAATTACCGATGTTTTTGAAGATATTCAGTTAGAAGAATCCTATTTAGCCAAACTTCAAAAAACAGACACCCCTATTCTACTTTTAATTAATAAAATTGATGTGGCCACACAACAACAGTTAGAAGAAAAACTATTGGCCTGGAAAGAAAAATTACCACAAGCCGAGATCATTGCCATTTCTGCCCTCGAAAAATTCAACATCGATAAGATCATGTCGCGCATTATCGAAAAACTTCCTGCCGGCAATGCCTTCTATAGCAAAGAAGAATTCACCGATAAGTCTGAACGCTTTTTTGTAAGCGAAATTGTTCGCGAAAAAATATTACTCAACTATAAAAAAGAAATTCCCTACAGTGTTGAAGTGATCGTAAACTCCTTTAAAGAAGAAGAAAAGATCATAAAAATTCAAGTAGATATTTTAGTAGAACGCGATAGTCAAAAAGGTATCATTATTGGCGATAAAGGCTCTGCCTTAAAACGTGTGGGTACACAAGCGCGTAAAGACCTAGAGGTCTTCTTTAAAAAACAAATATTTTTAGAACTCTTTGTTAAAGTAGATAAAGATTGGCGCAGCAACGAAACGCGTTTAAAGAATTTCGGGTATTAAAAACAGCTGGTGACTGAGCTTGTCGAAGTCCGTCTCTATAAAATGAGATCAATTAAAATCAAGGTCTTAAATCTTGGGTATTAAAAATAGCCGGCGACTGAGCTTGTCGAAGTCCCTCTCTAAAAAATGAGATCAATCAAAATCGTAAATTTTGGGCAGTTTTCTTGTCACTTTTGGCGCAGGGCAAATGTGTTGGACATATTTGAGCCAGATTGTGCGTTGGATAATCAAGACTCATACTTATCTTAATTTCTTCCTTGATGAGGGCAATGTAAAACATTGAGCCAGCTTGCGTGAGGGATAATTAGGATTCACATTTCTCTTACTTTTCTTCCTTGATGAAGAAAAGTAACAAAAGAAATCAAGACGATTTGCCAACCTGAATTTTTCGCTAAACGCCTAAACCCAATACCCGCCTATCGAAAAATTGCTTTACACAGGCTGGCTACTTGCTTTGCAAGTTCCCACACCAAATCGCCATTTGCCACCGCACTATCCAAGACGTAGCTAAACGCACAGAAATCAATTCAAACCCAAAATATAAGGGAGATTTTGTGCGCATAGTTTTTTTACGAAATGTGTTTTGATCTTTTGCAGAGATAGCTGCTGTCTAAGCTAGGCGTGCAGTATTATAGGCATACAGACAAGAGCTTAGACAGGCAGTGGTTTCACTTTCGCTGTCTCTAAGTCGCGAAAGTGAAAATCTCCTACCAAAAGATCAAAAGCTTTTTGGTTACTTTTGAGCGCCAAAAGTGACAAAAAAAACATGATAAAGCATACTATGAAAGCCTTTGTTTAATCCTAAAGGTTATTTATCGATCTCTTAATAAAGTTGATAAAGATTGGCGCAGCAACGAAACCCGTTTAAAGAATTTCGGGCACTAATTTTAGCACCCGAAACTATTTTAACTAAAGATCTTCTTTATTCAACGATCAGTTTTGTAACTGAAACCACATTCGTTTCATCACTTATCTCACAAAAATATACGCCTGAGCTAAGCGATCCTTTCTCAATAGTAAAAGCCCCATCTTTTCTTATAACAGTAGGAAATACCTCAGCGCCCAGCATAGTGCTGAACTTAATTTTATACTGTTCGGTTTTTTCGGATGCCGCATTTAAAATGTAAAGCGTGGTAACACTATTAAACGGATTCGGAGAAACTTTAATGTTCAACTTACTTTGTTTTTGTTCTTTAAAACCTGTGGTTATGCTTTGCTTCACCCATATTTGATGAAAGGTAGAGGGCACATTACATGGATAATCATCTACTTCCCAACGCACGGTGCAGGAAGGATCTGTTCCGCCAAGATACCAATGGTAGGTAGATCCCGTCCATAAAGGATATTCCGTCATCGCATAATTACCTTTGTTACTTGTTGTCATGTCAATGGCTGCAGGTAAAAAAGTGGTATGTCCTGCCAAAGCAGTAAAATTGGTGCTTATTCCGCTTGTTGAACCGATGCCTGTTTTAAAATACGAAACTGTTCCTGCATGTGAAGTTTTAAAATTCAACGCTCGACTATGGCCTGATGTGATCCCATAAAAACGCACTTGATCGTATCCTAATTTTCGCATTAAGGATGTATCGGCGTGTCCCCAATAAACGGTGCCGCTTTCGTTAAAACCCAAAGCCGTTTGGTTTTGCAGAGGCAAACTATCTGTACGCACTTTTAATGCAGGATTGGTATTGGTTAAATGATTATAATTTAAAACTAACGACCAACCACCGCCATCGGTTGTCATATCGCATTGGCAATTCATTGTTGGTGTAGGTCCGCTTCCATCAGGGTCTATCACGTACACGCCGCTTGGTGCCGTTGGATTAAAGTAATGGATCTCGCTACAATTTTTGGGTACTTGCGCTTTTAATTCTGACATAAAACCAAAGCTACTCACAAAACTAAGTGCCAAGAATAATTTGCTATTGGAGGTAATTATTTTTTTCATATTACGGTAATTTAAACGCCAAAAAAAATTGATCTTTCGGCAACTATTTTACTGTAAAATTATGGCTTTAATAAAAATAGTAATTGACCTAACTCTTCTTTTCGCATGATTAAAATCACTTATCGAAAAATGTTTTTCAGAAGTTTAATCAAAATCAAAGTCTTAAATTTTTGGTTTTAAAAACAGCCGGTGACTGAGCTTGTCGAAGTCCCTCTCTAAAAAAAGAGATCAATCAAAGTCTTAAAATTTTTGGTATTAAAAACAGCCTGTGACTGAGCTTGTCGAAGTCCCTCTCTAAAAAACGAGTTTAATCAAACTTCAAGGTCTTAATTGGTGTAAGCTTGGTGATAATTAAGGTTGGTAAAAACAACATAATAAAGCAGGCAATAAAAGTGCCAATGTTTAAGCCTAAAAAATATAACCAGTTAATATCTATTGCCACATACTCTACATAATAAACAGAGCTGTCTAATTTTATTATTTTAAAATACTGTTGCAATAAACAAGCCGTTATACCAATTACATTGCCCCACAACAAACCCTTACCTACTAATTTTAAACTGATCAATAAAAATATCTTGCGCACCTGTGCATTATCCATTCCTAAAGCCTTTACCAAACCAACCATGTTGGTGCGTTCTAAGATCAAGATCAATAAAGCGGTGATCATATTAATGGTGGCCACTACGATCATCAACACAATAATGATAATGCCATTAATGTCCAGTTTATCTAACCAAATAAAAATATTTGAGTACAACTCTTTTACACTGTTTACATTATAACTATACCCTAAAATTTCCTGAACGGTTTCTAAATTCGCGTTCAGTTTTTCAAACTCTTTAATGCGTATTTCGTAATTACCAACCTGATCGGCATTCCAGTAATTTAAACGCTGTATCTGTCTTAGGTCAACAAACGAAAGACTATTATCAAAATCAGAAAAACTTGTTTTAAACACGCCGCAAATAGTAAAATTACGAGAGCGCTGCTCGTATTTTATGATCATATCTCCTACAACACTGTCATACACTTCGTGCTGCGAAATAAAATACACCAGCATTTTTTCGTTCACTTTTAAATTGAGTCGCTCGGCTAAACTCGAACTTATTAAAACATCTTTACTTGCCTCATTCTTTGCAAACAAAGGCAAGCGACCTTCTATTAAATGTTTTTTTATAAAATCGAAATTATAATTTTCGGTAACGCCTTTTAAAACAACGCCCTCATTTTCGGTCTCTGTTTTTATGATGCCGTTTTTAAACGCCGTTGTTTGAATGTGATCTACGAAGGGTAAGTCCTTAACTTTTTTTAAAGAATCGGGTTTTAAATAAATTGGCTCGGGCTCGTTACTAGAATTAACGTTAATGTTACTGATCACAAGGTCGGTAGTTAAGCCTGTTATTCGGTTAACGATCTCTTTTTTAAAACCCAGTACAATACTTACCGTTAAAAACATTACCGAAACGCCCAAAGCAATGCCAATAATGCCTATTTTTACAATAGGCTTAGAGATGTTACCTTTGTCTAGTTTAGGATTTGAGATCCTATCCGCTATAAATTTTTCTATACTCAAAAAATGGACTTCTGTCACAAAAATAACAAATTGCTTGGCTTTATCAGCGCTTTAATTTTATTATCGCAGTTTTTAATTTCACAAAATAATTCTGCGCAAAATTATCCTGCCATAAAAAATTATTCTACCGTTACCCTTGGTGCGCAACAATTCGAAAAATACTTGCCGCTCTTAAAAAAGAAACGTGTGGGTGTGGTAACTAATATTACCGGCGTTATTAATTCAACCAGTATTGTTGATACTTTAATTAAATTAAAAGTAAACGTAAAAAAGATCTTTGGTCCGGAGCATGGCTTTAGAGGCAATACAGAGGCCGGCGAAAAAGTAGCCAGTAATTTTGATGCAAAAACAGGATTGCCTATTGTGTCGCTTTACGGTTCTAATAAAAAACCAACTAAAGAGCAATTGCAAGACATTGATGTTTTGGTTTATGATATTCAGGATATTGGCGTGCGTTTTTACACCTACATTTCTACTATGTGTTATGCCATGGAAGCCTGTGCAGAGAATAAAAAAGAATTTATTGTACTCGACCGACCAAACCCTAATGGTTTTTATATTGACGGTCCGGTTTTAAAGCCTGAATTTTCGGGTTTCCTGGGCTTGCATGCGGTGCCTGTTGTATATGGCATGACCTGTGGCGAATACGCTAAAATGGCCAACGAAGAAGGCTGGTTAAAAAATAAAGTAAAATGCAAACTAAAAGTTATTCCATTAAAAAATTACGATAGAAACGCCACCTACCCTTTGCCGGTTAAGCCTTCGCCAAACATTCCAAATTTAGCATCCGTGTTATTGTATCCAAGCATGGGTTTATTTGAAGGCACAATCATCAGCGTTGGCAGAGGCACCGAGTTTCCGTTTCAAGTATTGGGCCATCCTGATTACAGCATCCGTACCTTTGGCTTTATCCCTTTACCAACAGCGCTTTCAAAAGAACCTAAATACGTTAACCAAAGCTGTTATGGCTTCGATCTTAGAAATGAGCCTTATATCACTAACCATCCTAAAAAAATAAATTTAGTCTGGATACAAAAACTGAATACCGACCTTAAGAAAACCGATTTTTTTGACCGAAATTTTAACTACCATTCGGGCAATACAGAATTGCAGGAACAACTCAAAAATAACCTCTCTGAAGACGAAATAAGAAAAACCTGGCAAAAAGACATTGAAAACTTCAAGAAAATAAGATCAAAATACCTTTTATACACCGATTTTAACTAGTTGTTTGTAATATTTTTGGGTTTTCTTGTTTAGAAACCTATTTTTGTAACTCTAAAATAAAAAAATGGCAAGCTTTGATTTAATTATGCCTAAAATGGGCGAAAGTGTAGCAGAAGCTACGATTATTAAGTGGTCTAAAAACGAAGGTGATAAAATTAAAATTGATGAAACAGTTTTAGAAATTGCTACCGATAAAGTAGATAGCGAGATCCCTTCTCCGTTTGAAGGCACATTAGTAAAACGCTTGTTTAACGAGGGTGATGTTGTACAGGTTGGTGCAGTGATCGGTGTTATTAGCAGCGATGCTAATGCTACTGTTGCCGAAACTCCTAAAACAGCAGCGCCTGAAACTAAAAAAGAAGAAACTGCAACTGCTGCAAGTGTAAGCGTTAGCGCGCCAACAACAGCGGTTAGTAATAACTACGGCGATTCAACAAAATTCTATTCGCCATTAGTAAAAAGTATTGCTAAAGAAGAAGGAATTTCTATTGCTGAATTAGATGGTATTAAAGGCTCCGGACAAGATGGACGAGTTACTAAAGCAGATATTTTAGCTTACTTACCAAACAGAAATAAACAAACTGCTGTTGCACCTACTTCGCAACCGGCAACTCAAACTACAACAACTACAGCGCCTGCAAAAACAAGTTCTGCAAATGTTGGCGATAATACAGTAATTGTTAACCGCCCTGCTGTTTCGGTTGGTGCCGGTGACGAAATTATTGAAATGGACCGTATGCGTAAGATCATTGCCGATAACATGGTAATGAGTAAGCACGTTGCACCACACGTTACTTCTTATGTTGAAGCAGATGTTACAAATCTGGTTCAATGGAGAGATAAGGTGAAAAAAGATTTCGAAAAACGCGAAGGCGAAAAATTAACTTTCACTCCTTTATTTATTGAGTGTGTAGCAAAAGCAATTAAAGATTTCCCTTTAATAAATGTTTCGGTTGATCAAACAGGAACAAAAATAATTAAGCGTAAGAACATTAATATTGGTATGGCTGCTGCTTTACCAACTGGTAATTTAATTGTTCCGGTAATTAAAAATGCCGACGAGAAAAATTTATTAGGCATTACAAAATCAGTTAACGATTTAGCTAATCGCGCACGTGGAAATAAATTAACACCGGATGAAATTCAAGGTGGAACATTTACTTTAACTAACGTTGGAGGTTTTGGTAACGTAATGGGAACACCAATTATTTTACAACCACAAGTTGCGATCTTAGCAGTTGGTAGCATTAAAAAGAAACCGGCAGTGATCGAAACTCCACAAGGAGATATGATCGGTATCCGTCAATTTATGTTCTTATCATTAAGCTATGACCACAGAGTTGTTGATGGCTCTTTAGGAGGAACCTTCTTAAGAAGAGTAGCTGATTATATGGAGAACTGGGATGTAAACAGAACAGTTTAATAAAACACTCAATAAACAGAAACCCCGAATCTTTTAGATCGGGGTTTTTTGTTTTAATTATTTCCGGATTAGGTTAAATTGTCGAAATGATTTCGACAGGCTCAATCACCGAAACGGGTCGCTGAGCGCCCGTCCGAAATGTCAGTTCGAGTGGAGTCGAGAACCCCTACTAATATTTACTCCTATATTACTCTAATCGTTTGAACGGTGCCGAAGGGTGAACTCAATATTTCATTAATGGTGAACTCATATAAGGCTTCGACTCCGCTCAGCCTGACGGTTTATTAGAACTATAAAACTGTCCCGATAACTATCGGGATATCGAAGGAAAGTTGAAGCATGTCACCCTGAGCAGCCTGTGCTGAGCTTGTCGAAGTAGAGTCGAAGGGTGAACTCAATATTTCATTAATAGTTACTTCACATAAGGCTTCGACTCCGCTCAGCCTGACGGTTTATTAAAACTATAAAACTGTCCCGATTACTATCGGGATATCGAAGGAAAGTTGAAGAATGTCACCCTGAGCGGAGTCGAAGGGTGAACTCAATGTTTCATTAATGGTGACCTCATATAAGGCTTCGACTCCGCTCAGCCTGACGGTTTATTAGAACTATAAAACTGTCCCGATAATTATCGGGATGTCGAAGCAAAGTTGAAGCGTGTCACCCTGAGCGGAGTCGAAGGGCCAGATCGAAACCTCAAGTATAAATCCTTGACTTTAAATTTAGAAAAGTTGATCCTAGATTTTTTTTGAAAACAACTATTGAAACATAACCCTATAATGAGTCATGCGCGCATGCATTATATTTAGCTACCTTTGAGTTAAATACTACAAAATACCAAATGACTAAAAAGACCTTTAAACTAGATCCCGAAAACACAAAACAATTTGAAATAGAATTGAATGATAAAAAAAACGAAACACATACATTATTAAGAATTACAAAAGGAATGCATTGTAAAGCACTAAATGTTGTTCTAATAAATAAAAGCAATAAAGTTGCTAAAACGTTACGCTCAAAAACATTCAATCAGCTTGATCTGGTTAGTTACTCAAAATTTTCTGTGGAAGCCGAATTTGTTTCAGCGGCCGATAGTCTTTTGGAAATAGATGTTTTTACAGGCACTTGGGAAGAAATGGTTTTAACCGAGGTTGAATTATCATTTTCTGATTCGCCATTTTATATTTCTTGTAATAACGATGCCAAGGAATTTACGATCGGTGAAGAAGGTCATTCGAGAATGGCTGTTAAACAAGATGAAAATGGTGGCTTCACAATACTAACAACACTAGTTGATGCTCCCGAAGAAAGTATAGAAATAAAAGGTCACATTGCCGCTAATACCGATGGCGCCGAAGTTATAGGGCGCTTATATGGAAGAATTAAAGGAAGAATAAACGGTAAAGACTTTCATGAAAGACAAGAGGAGAATAAAACTGTTTATGCCGAAAATTTTAAAAAGGCTTTATTGGAAGGATTTCATAAAGAGGACTAAGCGATAATTTTTTTCTTGAAAACAAATCACCTTCATTCTCCCTTTGTAAAAGGGAGGTAGAGGGATTGAATAAAAACAATTTGTTTTCAAGCATGAACGAAACCGGTCGCTGAGCGCCCGTCCGAATGGATTCTTCCGGGCGGGGAGTCGAAGGGTAAACTCAAAATTTCATTAATGGATACTTCCTATTAGGCTTCGACTCCGCTCAGCCTGACGGTGTAATAAAACTATCAAACTGTCCCGATAACTATCTGGATATCGGAGCAAAGTTGAAGCATGTCACCCTGTCCCGATAACTATCGGGATGTCGAAGGGAAATTCATTTTTTATTAATGGCTACTTCCTATTAGGCTTCGACTCCGCTCAGCCTGACGGTGTAATAAAACTATCAAACTGTCCCGATAACTATCTGGATATCGGAGCAAAGTTGAAGCATGTCACCCTGAGCGGAGTCGAAGGGTATGATCGAAACCGTAGGTATAAATCTTTAGTCCATAATTTATTTCAAATAAAAATCTTAAAAACAAAAAACCCCGACTCTTTTGGATCGGGGTTTTTGTTTATTACTTTAAAATAATCTTGTTTTATTCTTTTACCACTCTAATCGTTTGCGTGGCTTTATCTGAAGTTATCAGTTTTACAAAATAAACGCCATTAGCGAATTTCTCTAAATTAATTTCTGTAGCATTGTCTTTATCAGAAAAATTAAATTCATTCTTTAAAATTACTTTTCCTGCCATATCCATTACCTCAACTAATACATTGGTTGTTTTATCGGTATTCATTTTTAATAATAAAATACCATTGGTTGGATTTGGATATAAAGAGAACCCAGAGTTATTGCTTAATAAGTTTAACCCTGTACAAACCGAAACGTTTACCGATACATTGGTTGTATTAATACAGCCATTTGCACCTGTTCCTGTAACAGTATAATTGGTTGTAAGTGCCGGTGTATAAGTAGCCGAAGCACCGTTAACATTTCCCGGCATCCATGAATAGGTTGAAGCACCGGTAGCGTTAAGCACTACTGATTGTCCCTGACAAACAACACTGTTATTTGGAGTAGCATTAATAACTGGCAAAGCTAAACTCGTAACTGTTGCAGTTTTTGATGCAGAGCATCCACTTGTTGTCCCCGTAACAGTGTAAACCGTTGTTGCCAAAGGAGTATAAGAAGCTGTGGTTGCAGTTCCTCCTCCATTACTCCAGTTATAGCTGGTTGCACCGGAGGCTGTAAAAGCCACTTGAGAACCCAAACAAACAGATTGAACGGAATTAGAAATAACAACCGTAGGAAGACCTGTAACAGTAACTACCTGGTTAATAGTATTACCCGGACCGGTAGCGTTTGATGCTACTAAAGTAACTGTATAATTTCCTGCTGATGGAAAAGTAAAATTAGGATTTTGTGATGTTGCTGATGTAATAACAACACCTGCACTTGGTGCCGAGCTCCAACTCCAACTTGTTGGTGCATTTGTAGATTGATCTGAAAATAAAACAGGCGATCCTACACATTTGGCAGCTGCCGAAACACTAAAATTACTTACCGGAGCAGGTGGAGGTAAAGCTCCAACAACATCTACCATCCAAACACCTCTGCCATAAGAGGCCGCAACTAACTTAGTAGGGTTTGCCGGAGAAATTTCAAGATCAGATAATGGCATATTTGGTAATCCTGCATTATATAAGGTCCATGTTGCAGATACGTTATCTCTGTAATAAACACCAACATCCATTCCTACATAAATTCTATCGGCTGTGCCGGGTTGATAAACCGAACAATTAGCCGGAATGTTGGGTAAGTTTGCAGTGAAGTTGGTCCAAGAAGTTCCACCGTTTGTAGTCATAAAAACTTTATTAGCGGCAGAGTAACCGCTTAACACCACCCATGCATTATTTGGGTCTAAAGGATCTATCGTAATAAACTCAGGAGCTGCCGAACCAACAGGTACACCATTTGTAACAGTCGTCCAAGTTGCCCCTGCGTCGGTTGTTTTAAAGATACCTGAGCTTTTTAAAACATAAATTACTTGATTATTAGATGGTGCAATTGCAAACTCTCTGATCGTACCTGTGCCCGGTATTGCAGTTAATGCCGTCCATGCCGTTCCTAAATTAGCTGATCTAAAAAGATTGGTATATCCGCAATATAGAGTGGTTGCAGCTTGTGGATCTTGTTTCCAAGGCGTTACCCAAGGTGCAGTACCTGATAAACCTGTTGTAACGGTAGACCAAGAAACACCGCCATTTGTTGATCTTCTTAAAGCACCATTATAATATTCACCAAACATATTAAGATCATTTGTTCTATCAATAAAACAATCCATACCATCACCTCCCAAGCGGGCTTGATAAGTTGTGCCATTCCATGTGCTGGTTCCGTTATCTTGATGACCGGTGATCCATAAATTAGGCGTTAAAGAAGAAAGGCCTATTTTATATATCTGTGAAATATTTGTTGTTCCTGAAATTTCTTGCCATGCAGTGGCTGTTCTTCTGTATACCGTGCCATCATTGGTATTAAATAATGTACCCGCTGCATCATATTCTAGATCATGGTGATCTGCGTGTGTAAAAGGTGCCCCTGATCCGGTCCAGTGACCATAAATAGTCCAGCTTGTACCGCCGTTGGTTGTTCTCCAAACATTTACTCCGCCGGTAACAACTTCATCTGCATTTAGTGGCGACGCGGCAACACATAGATCATACCAACCTTGTCCGCCTGTATCATTGCCGGCTGTAGCCCAACCTAATAAATTTGGAGTGGTAGCCATTTGTGTAAAACCAGTAGCGCTATTTATCGAACGGTAAAATCCTTGAAAACCACTACCCGAGCTATTTGAAGCTAAAACATATACATAGTTTGCGTTAGCAGGGGTTACTGCAATGGCCATTCTATTAACCCCTGTTGTTGGAATACCAGCGTTAACAGTTGCAAACGTTGCGCCACCATCAGTAGATAATCTAAAGGTTGTTCCGCCTGCATAAACAGTTGTTGGAGTACCCGGTTTAAATTCAAGATCGAATGTACTGCCTGTGGCAACCTGCGTCCAGTTAGTACCACCGTTGATCGTTCTGTAAATACCACCTGAAGTAGCTGCTATAAGTATTAAAGGATTTGATGGATTGATAATTAATCTGCGAATTGTAAAATTATTAGTAACCACATTTGTTAAGCCTGTAGCAGCCCAAGTAGCGCCTCCATTAGTAGATTTTAAAACGCCTATACTTCTTGTATCTCCTGCATCACCATCTCCAGTAGCCAAATACATAATATTAGTGTTTGTTGGATCGATGGCAAGATCAGAGCAGCCAATAACAGATAAATTATCAGTATTAGTGGTCCATGAAGTTCCGCCGTTGGTTGATTTCCATAAGCCGCCAGCCGGAGCACCAACCCATAAATTATTAGAGTTAGTTGGGTCAATGGTTATAAAATTCATTCTACCCGATTTTAAAAATTGACCACCTGCAGTACCGCTAATTGGTCCCATAGGTCCAACTGCTGTCCAGGTTGTAGAAGCGATCATGCTACTACTGGTTATTTTATTGCTGTTGTTCTCTGCTTGATAAGCTTCTAGGAACTCCTGATAGTTTTTTGCCGTTAATGATAACAAAGAAAGATCGCCTGTAGGATAAACACGACGTTCAACAAAATTTTCCCAGCGCTTAAACGCTTTATATCCTTTACCTTTTTCTGTGTTATCCCTACCCGACCAATAATTATTAAAATCCGTCTGGATTTGATAAAAATTTGCGTTAGGATCTTGCATTTTTTGCGCCCAATCCTGAGCAAAAAGGCTATTTAATGCTAAGGAGAATACTACTAAAAAGGTAATTTTTTTCATTTGTGTGAGTTTTGATTTTTGAAGTTAAAACACGAAAAACCAAATTCCTAATTATTTGACGAAAAAATGCCGCCTGTTTATAAAACTCCCTAAAACATTTAGTTTTTGTTTAACGTTTGGCAAATTTCCTGACAAGAAAATGTCATCACGCATTCAATTTCACGAAAAATCTATAAAAACAAATTGGTCAATTAATTAATACTAACGAAAAAAGTTACCACTTAATGTTTCAAAGCATCCACTTATAAAACTAATTGTGTTTCCTATTTGATTTACACCTTTTCTTAATAGTAGTTTTTTAACTTTATTAAAAACTTAAACTACTTTTTATGAGAAACATTTTTTTATCAGTTTTCACATTATCATTTGTGATTATTTTTTCGCAACAAAATGTAACAGCTACCAATCCTCCATCGTCTGACAGCACCAAGCTAATTGAACATAAAAAAAAGATCCAACATGAAATTGGCGTAAACACTACTTATTTAATAAAACAATTATTTAGTTCAAATAACTTTATAGAGATACAACCCTACCAACTCACCTATAAACTAATTAAGAAAAATTGGGCTCTTAGAAGTGCTTTCGGCTTTAACTATTATCATAGTTCTTCAGACGAGATAATAATCTCAGACCCTTATTATTATGCACCTGATAATTTAAGACCTTCTTACGGTAAATCAACAAATGTTTTTGGTCGTTTTGGATGGGAGTATAGATTTCAATTAGGCAGAAAGATCATCGCTTACACCGGGATAGATATTATTGCGGAATCCTTCAAAAGTGAATCAGAAAATCAGACCATTTCAAATTATTTACCGTATTCCTATTATTTCGAATCCTCAAAATCACGAGTTACCAGAAGTTCTGCCGGAATTGGCCCTGTTTTCGGCATTCAATTTTTTGCAACCAAACGATTAAGTATTTTTACAGAAATACCAATTTATTTTGTTCAATCGGCAACTAACAGCAAGCGAGAAAATTACACAAACATGTTATCTAGTTCAAGTAATAACTATGAAAGTTCATATAGTAACATTATTTCAAACCAAAGGAATACAAGTTCTAAAATATCCCTTCCGGCAACTATTTATGTGGCAATAAAATTTTAGTTTTCTTTCAAAATTATTTTTGAGCGATCTCTACGTTTTTAAGGTATTTCAACAATTAAAAAAGCCACACCTTTTAGTGTGGCTTTGGTTTGCTCCCTCTCCTGCCCCGATAGCTATCGGGGTCGAACCAAAAACTATGAATACATCTGCTTCAAACGCAAAATAATTTCCGGATACTTTGCCAAATTTGTAATATAGGTTTTCGATTTCATGCGTTTAATATGGGTTTCAATTTTGTATGCTTGATCGCTCGTTAAACTTTCAATAACAAGGAATTTATTCCATGGAATCCCTTTAGAAGTAAATGAATCAAGGAAATGATGAGAATTATGCTCGGCATATCGGCGTTCAAAATCATCTGTAGTGCCAATATAATAGCGCTTTAGCTTTTCTGAATAAATAATGTAAACCACGAACATCTATAAAACAAAAAAGGAAAGCTTTCGCTTTCCTTTTGCTCCCTCTCCTGGGCTCGAACCAGGGACCCCATGATTAACAGTCATGTGCTCTAACCAGCTGAGCTAAGAAGGAATTTATCTGGTTTTTCTAAAACATCCTATTTCTCTGTAAAACAAAGCAATATTTTTGTGTTTAGGGTGGCAAATTTACATCACTTTTATGAAATAAACAATATCTTTACAAAAAAAATTAAAAATTAATTAAATGAGTTTATTAGTTGTTGGTACAGTAGCCTTTGATGCTATAGAAACCCCTTTCGGTAAAACCGATAAAATTGTTGGCGGAGCAGCCTCATACATTGCTTTAGCGGCTTCTTATTTTCACAGAAACATTAGCCTTGTATCGGTTGTTGGCGACGACTTTCCGCAAGATTTTTTAAATATCCTTAAAAAAGAAGGGGTTAATTTAGACGGCTTACAAATTAAAAAAGGTGAAAAATCTTTTTTCTGGAGCGGTAAGTACCATAACGACTTAAATAACCGCGATACCATAGATACACAGTTAAATGTGTTAGAAAACTTTAACCCAATTGTGCCCGAATCTTCAAAAGAGTGCGATTTTTTAATGTTAGGGAATTTAGTGCCTGCCGTGCAACGCAGCGTTATTGAGCAACTTACAAAACGCCCAAAATTAATAGTTTTAGATACTATGAATTTTTGGATGGATATTGCAATGGACGAATTAAAGAAAACCATTGCCATGATAGATGTTTTAACCATCAACGATTCTGAGGCTCGCCAATTATCAGGTGAATACTCGTTAGTAAAAGCAGCTCAAAAAATATTGGCTATGGGACCAAAAGTATTGGTAATTAAAAAAGGAGAGCACGGTGCTTTATTATTTAATAAAGATGAAGTGTTTTTTGCCCCTGCTTTACCATTAGAGGAAGTATATGATCCAACAGGTGCAGGCGACAGCTTTGCCGGTGGATTTATTGGTTATTTAGCTAAAACTAAAGACATAAGCTTTGACAATATGAAACGCGCCATTATTTTTGGTAGTGCCATGGCAAGCTTTACTGTAGAACGTTTTGGAACAGAACGTTTGATTGGCTTATCACAAGCCGATGTTGATGAAAGGGTGCAAGAGTTTGTAGACCTTGTTCAGTTCGATATTGACCTGGTTTAATTTTTAACAGAATACATACTAAATTCGATTTTAAAACGTTGTAATATACCGGTGTTATTTAAGCGCGTACTATATCTCTTGGCAATTGCCTTATTTTTTGTTGCTTGCAGCACAAAAAAAAATACTGTTGCCAGCAGAGCATACCATAACCTAACAGCTCGTTTTAATGGTTATTATTACTCGGGTGTAAATATTGATGATGGTGTTTATAGGATAGAAAAAAACAATAAGGATAATTTTGATAAGATCCTTCCTGTTTATATTTACCCTGCCGGAGATAAGGCTAAAGCAACTTTTCCGGAGTTTGATAAGGCGATCAAAAAATCGTCAACCTGTATTCAACGCCATGCCATAAAGGATAAAAAAGGAAGTGAAATTCCCTCTTCAGGTAATTGGATAGATAATAATTGGATCAATATTGGTATTTCGCATGTTTACAAACGCGAACTATTTAGTGGTTTAGAGGCTTTTGAATATGTTGCACGTACTTACACCAAATCTAAAGATAAGTACACCGCTCTTGCCTGGATGATAAGAACCAACAACGAAATTGGTTCGGTTACCAGTTCAGAACAGATCATTAGCTTATTAAAAAACGATAAAAATTTACCCCGTAAAATAAAAGCTCAATTACCCGTTCTTGAAGCAGATTATTATACTCGTCGAGGTTTAAACACAGAGGCAGCTACTAAACTTATGGAGGCAGCTCGTGGCGGCAATCCACTTTATAGTGCCTCTCGTAAAACAAGGGCAAGGTATACGTTTATTGTGGCTCAACTATTTGAACAACAAAAAAACAATAAACGTGCGGTTGAATACTACAAAAAAACTATAAAGCTAAAACCAAATTATGAACTGGTTTTTTACAGCAAAATAAAAATTGCAAAATTGTTAGACGTTAAGCGTAATAATTCCGAAAAGACCAAAAAAGATCTTTTAAAAATGGCTAAGGAGTTTAAAAATAACGAGTACTATGATGTTATTTATTATACACTTGGAGAGATCGAAGAGAAAGAAAGAAACGCTAAGCAAGCGCTTTATTATTACAAAAAATCCGTTCAAACAAGTTTAAATAATCCAAATCAAAAAGGTCTTTCTTATTTAAAATTAGGCGAGATAAATTTCGACCTTGCTAACTACCAACCGGCAGGTGCTTATTACGACAGTGCCGTTGTAACTATTTCAAAAGAACATCCTGATTACGCATCAATAGTTGCTCGAAAAAAAACATTAGAAACTCTTGTTGGCCATATTCGCACAATTAGCAATGAAGATAGTTTACAGAAATTTGTCAAGTTTAGCGAGAACGAACAAAACAGAATAATTGATAAAATAATTTCAGACCTTGAGAAAGAAGAAGCCAGATTATTAAAGGAAAAAGAAAATGCAAAAAACGCTAATCAGTTACCCGAAAATACACTTGGCGCTTTAGGTCAACCTCTTAATCAGGATTTAGGAAATCAGGCGGGTGCAACTTCATTCTATTTTTATAACCAAAACACTATTTCTTTTGGTATTGCCGATTTTACAAGGAAATGGGGTAACAGAAAACTAGAAGATAACTGGAGGCGATCAAACAAAGCTTTAATTATTGATGAGCCAACGAATGAAAACGATACAGCAAAAAATTCAGGCGGAATTTCTAAAAGCCCAAATAAAACACGAGAGTATTACCGAAAAAATTTACCCGTAAATGATACGCTTATAAAAAAGAGTAATAAAAAAATTATTTATGCTTATTACATGATGGGCTCTATTTACAAGGAAGAATTAAACAATACAAAAAAAGCTGTTGCCGCTTTTGAAGAATTAACTTCGCGCTTTCCGCAAAATAAATATTTACTTAACACCTATTACATTTTATACAGAACACACTTAGCAGAAAAAAATCAACCACGAAGTGATTATTATAAAGAAAAAATATTAAGCGAATTTCCGGATAGCGAATTTGCTTTGATCATAAAAAATCCAAGTTACGCCAGCGAATCAAATTCTAAACAAAGTGAGGTGGAGGCATTTTATGGCACCATGTATCAATCGTATAACGAAAAAAATTATCCTCAAGCATTATCACAAGCTAACCAAGGACTTTCAAAATTTGGAAAAAACGTTTACGCTCCTAAATTTGAATTTGTAAGATCACTTTGTATTGGTAAATTAAAAGGTATTGACTCCTTAGAGTTTTATTTAAAACTACTTGTTGCAAAACACCCTCAAGCAGAAGTAACTCCATTAGCAAACGACATTTTACTATCTATTAAAAAACAAAAAAATCCTGATCTTTACAAGGTAGCTGAACCCGGACAAGCACAATTGGATACCTTTATGGTAAACTTTGATGCAGATCATTTTTTAATTGCCATTGTACCTGATGATCCAAAAATTGCCGACGGTTTTAAAATTCGTTTAAACACTTTTAATAATACTTATTATAGCTCAAAAACATTTAATTTAACCAGTAATTTATTTGGATCAAATAAACAATTAATAGTTTTAAAAACATTTGCAGGCGCTAAAGAGGTAACAACTTATTACGAAAATCTTTTAAAAGATCCCGAACTGTTTAAAGAAGAAGTTAAAAAGGAAATGGTGGAAATTTATCCTATATTGGGATCTAATTTGCCGCTTTTATACAGAAAGAAAAATGTAGAGTCGTACAAACTTTTCTTTTTAGATAACTACAAAAACTTAACCGAAAACAAAATAAAATAAACCATTAAATTAAATGTTATGTTAGGAATAGGTTCAAATAAAAATCAAAACTTAAATGCAAGTTCGGTAAACTTAATTGGTAACGGAACCAAGATCATTGGCGATATACAATCCGCCGGCGACGTAAGAATTGACGGACTATTAACCGGTAACATTGTTACAACAGGTAAATTTGTTTTAGGGCCAAATGGCGTGGTTGACGGAAATGTAACCAGCGGCAATGCCGACATTAGCGGCGAAATTAAAGGCAAAGTTATTGTAGCCGAAATGCTGTCGTTAAAAGCAAGCGCAAAAGTTAGTGGAGATATTATTACAGGTAAATTGGCAATAGAGCCCGGCGCAATTTTTACAGGTACTTGTAACATGGGTGCCAAAGTAAAAAACATGCACCAGAATTTAGAAACAAGTAATGCCGCCTCAAAAACAGCCTAACCCAATTGCTAAGTATAGCAATTTGGGAATTCAAATGGCTTTGATCATTGGCTTATCAGCTTGGGGAGGAAATAAACTTGATCTTCATTATAAAAATTCAACACCGGTTTTTACGATCATATTATCTTTATCAGGCATTGCAATAGCTTTATATTTAGTGTTAAAAGACTTTATTAAACCACAAAAATAAATTGAAATTAAAAAGCATATCAGCCATCTTAATTTCAACAGGTTTATCTTTTTTGTATTCGTACCTACTTTCTAATTTTTTACAAAAAGAAACATCCGTTTGGTGGCATAGCCTTGTTTTTTTTATTGTCTTATCTATTGGCCTAAACCTGCTCTATTTTATTAAAACCGACGAAAAAACCTATACAGGAATACTCCTATCAAGCGGAATAATAAAGTTCCTTTTGTCGTTGGTGTTACTTTCGGTGTATTTGTTCACCCTAAAAGGGGGATTTTTTACCTTCTTCCTGCATTTTATTGGGCATTATGTTTTGTTTACTGTTTTTGAAATAAGATATTTGCTTCAACTAATTAAAACCCAATCAAAATGAAAACTAATTTCTTTTTTGCATGCCTTTTTGTTTCAGGCTTAATTTCTGCGCAAGAATTAACAAACAAAAAAGGCAGTGAATATAAATTTACGGTCGTAAAAAATATTGAAGGAACCCCGGTTCAAAATCAAAACATCACAGGTACTTGCTGGTCTTTTTCATCCCTATCTTTTTTAGAGAGTGAGATGATTCGTCTAGGTAAAGGCAAAGAATTTAATTTAAGTGAAATGTTTGTTGCAAGAAAAGCATACACTTTAAAAGCAGATAATTTTTTGCGCATGCATGGTAAAACCAACTTTGGTGAAGGTGGTGGATTTCCGGATGCCATTAACGTATTAAAAAATTACGGAATGGTGCCAGAAGATGTTTATACAGGAAAGAAAGAAGTTAAAGACATTCATAACCACAGAATGTTAGAAACAACTTTAATAAACATCTTACGTCCGGCTGCATTACCGGAAACACAAGATATCAATTTTAATTTTTTGCATAATTCGGTAGACGCTGTGTGTGATGAATTTTTAGGTAAAGCTCCTGAAAGTTTTGAATACAAAGGAAAAAAATACACACCAAAAACATATGCAGAGGCAACTGGATTAAACGCAAATGATTATGTTTTTTTAACCTCATTTTCTCATCACCCATTCTATTCTAAATTTGCCTTAGAAGTGCCTGATAATTGGAATTGGGAACAAATGCATAACTTACCTTTAAACGAACTGCAAGAAGTAATGGTAAACGCGATTAACACAGGTTACTCATTTGCATGGGCTGCAGATGTAAGCGAAAAAGGATTTATGTTTAGAGATGGTATTGCCATTGTTCCTGAAACGCCATTTACAGCAATGACCGATGATGAAAAAAAGAATCTTTCTATTAAACCCGTTAAACAATTAACCATTACTCAAGATAACCGTCAGAAAGCATTTGATAATTACGAAACACAAGATGATCATGGTATGCACATTTTAGGAATGGTTAAAGATCAAAATAACACTAACTATTATTATGTAAAAAACAGTTGGGGTAAAGATAATAACCAATGCGACGGGTATTTTTATGCAAGCGAAAGTTATGTGTTATACAAAACCACCAGCATTATGTTACACAAAAAAGCAATTCCTGCTGCAATAGCTAAAAAATTAGGGATTAGTCAATAATTTAAACTTTATATTGGATTGATTGTTCTTTTAAGGATGATCAATCCAATAGATAAAGATAAGGTTGCCGAAAATCCGGGTTTGCTTGCTTACCCCCACAATGTTGGCAGCATTGCCATTAGACCCGAAGATGAAGGGAAATTAAAAACCCGTGCCCTCTCCGCTATGAGAGAGCAAACCAACAAACAACTTCAGCAAATTCAAAAACAGGCCGAATTATTGGCTGCACAAGCTAACGAATTAAGAAAACGCGTTGAAGTAAGTGAAAAGATCTACCTGGCAGAATTGTCGTTTGAGCCCTTTGTGGGAAACATCTATCATCTTTATAAAATCAACGATATTTACAAATTATTGTTAATTGGACCCAACGAATGGGGCAGATCTATGCGTACTTATATGGAGTACATTAGCACGGTTAGATTACTTAGCGACCATACCTGGGAAATAATAAACGAAGTTTAGCACGGTTTTTGTACATTAAGCTTTAGAATTATGACAACGCGACAAATAACTATTCCAATGTTTCCCTTAAACATGGTATTATTACCTGGGGAAACTGCAAAATTGCATATTTACGAAGATCGTTATAAGCAATTAGTAGCTGAGTGTTTAGACAATCAAGCATCATTTGGCATCCCTTTTTACGAAAAAGGAAAGGTAAAAGAATTTGGCTGCGAAGTAACCATCAAACGAGTTTTAAAAACCTTTGCCAATGGCGAGATGGAAATTTTAATTGAAGGCACTAATCTTTTTCGTTTAATTGAATTTTCGGAAGTGTTATCGCCTAAATTATATGGCGCCGGATTAATTGAATATTTACCTATTGATCAAAAAATAATTTTAAATAATTTACAGGATGCTATCGTAAATTATTTTGGCACCGTACAAAACAAATTTATAGATTATGAAACCGTTTCCAATCTAACGGTTTTTAATGTTGCCTCCTCATTACAACTAACCAACCAAGAAAAGTTTCAACTGATCTCTCACCGCTACCCTCAATTATTTTTACTGAATCAAATAAAATTTATTGTTCACATCATTAATACCGAACAACAAATAAAAGACAGGTTTATTGAGAATTAATATTCGGGAATACAAAACTTTTTTATCTGTCAAGAATTACTATTTTTACGTTTAATGAATGTGAAAATGATTACATGGGGATTGCCAATTATTTTTGTGGCTATTAATATCCTCTTTAAATCACTGTTTTTAATATCACAACCTATTTGCATTGACGAGCCATTTACAATTTATCATGCACAATTCGATTTTTTCAACCTCATTCAGTACCTAAAAAATTATAATAACCCTCCCCTTTTTGAGATCATATTACATTTTTGGATAAAATTATTCGGGTTAAGTACAGCAAGTGTAAGATTTTTACCAACGCTCTTTAGTTCATTAACAGTATTTTTTATTTACAGGATCGGCATTAAGTTTTTTAATAATCGCATAGCTTTTCTTTCCTCGGCATTATTTACGCTATCAACGATCAATATATATTTTGCGCATGATTGCAGAGTATATTCCTTATTTGTTCTTTTAACTACTATTTCTTTTTATCTGTTTTTTACGCTATTAAAAAGTAAGGAGCAATTTAGTTGGCTAAGTGTTCTACTACTTTCATTAGTAAATTTATCTCTTATATACGGCCACTATTTTGGATTTCTTGTTTTAGGTTTAGAATTTTTAATTATCCTTTTATTCTATTTACAAGATAAAGCTGTTCTCATTAGATATTTTGCCGGATCATTTTTTATTTTGTTATGTTACATTCCACAACTATTAGTTTTATGGGGAAGAACAAAAACTTCTATTAGCAATGGCACCTGGGTTAAACCTCCCGAAGGGATAGAAAGTCTATATAATATGCTTTGGACCTTTTGTAATGAACCTGTACCCACTGTTATCTGCATATTATTGCTTCTTGCTGCGGCAACATCTTACCTATTAAAAAAAGGTAAACAAATTGAAAATCCATATTCAAAATACATCATATTATGGTTTATGGTTCCTTTCCTATTTATGTTTTTTATATCATATAAAGTTCCAATGTTTATAGACAGATACCTTGTCTTTATTAGCCCTGCATTTTATATTTTATTAGCCTTATCACTTTCCTATTTAATTAAAAGTTTCAAACCTTTTATTATTGGAGCAATTGTTTTACTTTCATTATTCATTTTTAGTACAACTTTAAACCCAAGTAAAAAAAGAGATGTAGAAACTGCTGTTAATTATATAAAATCAAAAAAAGATGAAAAAACTATAATTATCGGTTGCGGATATGATTTTATATTGAACTTCGCTTATTATTATAACCTAGATCATTTTAAAGTCAAAGATCAAAATTTTGAATATAGAGAACTAGAAAATTTTTTAGCAAAAGAAAACATCCATTTTGTTAATACACTAAATTCTAACTTAGAAACAAAAATAAACGATTTTGAAAAAGTGATCTATTTAGATGCATCCGCCAATTTTTCTTCACCTAACAATGGTATAAAAGAAACGTTCGAAAAAAACTACACATTTATTGACAAAACATTTTATTACGAACTGTTTAATATCTATACTTTTCAGGTAAAAAAGTAATAAGATCTATCAATCCCTTTTTATTAAACGCCCTTTACCCGCGTTATTGCTAAAACTATTTATGATAGTGGGATTTCCTCTGTAATAAATATTTCCGCTTTTCCAGATATTATACTCTAAAGGACCATTAACCGGGGCGTTAATATAACAGTCGGCAATACTCACTGTTTCAACAAAAACGTACGAATTAATTACTAAATTTTCGGCCTGTAACATATTTGTACCAAACATATAAACGAATAATCGATCGCAGCTTCCGCTTAAATAAATATCGCCATTACCATGCGAGCTTGTTCTAACTTCATTAAAAGTACCATTCACATAAATATCACCCGAATTTTCTGCTCTTAATCGCAAAGTATCTTGCTGAAAGGTATCGGTAAATCTTATTGTTCCAACGCCCCTGCTTTCTACCTTAACAATATACGGCATGGTTACATTAACGGTTACTTTTCTTTTGTAGCCACGCACAAAATTACATTTGTTATTATTATCAATAATTAAAACACCTTCAGCAACACGTGTTTTTATATTTTTAATAATGTTTTTTCCGGCAACCACATCCACTTTAAACTCGGGGCCTTTGGTAATATTAAGATCTATATTATCATACAAGGTTATATTGCTAAATGATCCCAGATCTCTTGCCTCGGTAATTTCTTTACCGTTAGATTTAAAACAATCTAAAGCATTTTCCTTTTTGCAACCAACAAAAAAGAAAAGTACTAAAACTAAATATGTAATACTTTTTTTAATAAGTTATTTTAAATAAAAACGATATCCTAAACCGTACTCAAAATTATAAGCCACAGCAAAATGTGTTCTTAAACCAAAATGTGCAACAACGCCACTTTTGCTGTAATACCTTACCCCTATCCTACTCACCACATAACCATCCGGCTTTGCTTTTTGAAATGCATAGTATCCCATTTCAATCGGCAAACTAATACGACCAATATTATAAGAATAACCAAGTCGCACACTCATACGCATTTGATCAAAACCTGTTGGTTTAACCAGAAATTTATTTTCATAATCAATTTGATAATTTTCATCATAGAATAGATCAACACCCGCGCTAAATTTATGCGTATTTCTAACATTACGCTGGTAGGCTCCCGAAAGTGTGATCACCTTCATATCAGGACTTGCGATCTCTCGTTGATTAAAACCAATAGCTGTAAAAAACAAAAATTCATTTTTTGATCTTACGCAAGTAGAGGAATCAACACATCTTATTTGAGTCTTTGATCTTCTTGATGGGATTATATAATTTAACCCTGCGTTTAAACTCACTACGTTCAATCCTAAGTTAGGGTTTCTCGCTTTTCCGTTACTTACATGCGTAAAGGCAAAACCGGGCTCAAAACGAAGACGTTCGCTTAATTTTAAATGCCAAAACCACTTAAACTGAACAAACGAATTAAAGTTACTGCCAATGGCAATGTTTTTTCTATTGGTATTTACATCAAAATGTTTGGTTATATAATCTAAGCCCCAACATAAACGCATTACCACCCTCGACTTTTTTTCGCGGGCATTTAATGGCACCTCAACATAAGGTGCAATAGTTAAGGCATAACCCAACTGTTGCGGATTTTTAAAATCAATACATTGAAAAGAAATTCCAATGTCCGGCTTATTATTTTCTATTTGCCAGGTTTTATCACCCCAGGTTGGCCTTGAAACGTTTAACTCATAAATTGTGGGATACCCCTTAACTAAATGGCCGATACTGGTACGGTGAATAAGAATAAAACCATGATTGATAACCGGTTTAATCTGCCATTCAGGATTACAACTTTCTCCACCTTGAGCAAAAAAATTGCCGCAAAAGATAATAGTTAGAATAACGGTTATAAATAGCTTTTTCAAGAGGACACTAAAATAAATAAAAAAATCAACCAAAAATTGGGCTAATAACATTGAATTAACTAATCCTTAGATTTTAACAATTAAGCAACTCTAATACCAAAAACAAGCACATCATCAACCTGCTCCAATTCACCCTTCCATTCATTAAGCTTGTTATTAAGTATTTTAGATTGTTCGGCTGCGGGAAGCTGAGAGATAGATGCCAACAACTCCTTAAATTGTTTATACATAAATTTTTTACCACGTGGCCCACCAAATTGATCCGGCAAACCATCGGTAAATGAATAGATCATATCACCGCTTTGCAAAGGCACCGTTTGTTGTGTAAATGAAACTGTATCACGCTCGTGTTTACCAACCGGCATTTTATCTGCTAAAAATTCTAAAAACTCCAATTCATTTGTTTCTTTATTCTTTCTAACTATCCATATTGGATTATTAGCCGCAGCGTAGTTTAATTTTTTATCCTCAAAATCAAAACACAATAAACTACAATCCATCCCGTCTTTTCCACCATCTGCACTTCCATCATTTGCAAGGGTTTCTATGATCTTTGTGCGTGTGTAATTTAATATCAAATTTGGCTCAGTAAGTTTTTGAGCAATAACGGCCTCTTTTAAACAACTAATATTTAACATGCTCATAATGGCGCCCGGCACGCCATGTCCGGTGCTATCGGCAATTGCAATTGCAAAATTATTATCGGCTAAATTTGATGCCCAATAAAAATCGCCGCTAACAATATCCTTTGGTTGAAAAAACACAAAATACTCTTTACCTGAATTATTATGACTTTTATTTTGCGATAAATAGTTATCTAGAAGATTTTTACTCGCCAATAAAGCTCTTTGAATCCTTTGAGCATAGTTGATACTATCAATAATTTCTTTTTGTTTTTGTTCTAACTCTTTATTTTGATGCGAGATCGTTTTTGTTCGTTCAGCAATAGTTAATTCAAGCTTTTTATTTAAAGATTTTAAACGTTTGCTGTTTAATTGAACTATTACATAAACAAATACACCAAAAAATATTAAATAAACTGCATAAGCTAAGGTGGTCCTATACCATGGCGCTTCAATTTTAAACGGAACCCTTAATTCAAATTGTTGCTCAGAAAATTCAGTTTTAGCTTTTATTATAAGTGTGTAATTGCCTTCGGATAAATTATTAAAAAATAATTTTGTTTCTCTGTCCCATTTACTAAAATCTTTGTCCTTGCCAACAAGTTGATGACAAAATTCAAAATCTGAATTTTCGAAACTCGTAAAACCAACTTTTATATTTACATCGTTTTGGTTATAAGGTATACTAATTTTGAGATCATTATTATCTACATCTGAAATATAGTTTTCTAATATTGTATCATTTTTTGTAACAAAATCTCTAAGAATTAAATTAAATTGTTTCTTAAAATTTATCTGTTCATTATTATTATTCAAAATAAAAAGGCCTTCGTTTGCACAAAAGAATACTTTTTTATTCACCTCATCATAGGTTATTAAAGTGGGTGTTACATTCTTGAGCCTATTCAGTATTCCGGTATTTAATTTAAAAACGCGGTTTCTTTCTTGAAAATACGCCACACTTTCTACCGTTTTATCCAGATCCTTTATGAAAAATTTTTGCGTACAAATTAGATCATTACCTAATTGTGAAGCTCTAAACACTTGCGATCCTTTTGTTAGCGGCCAAAATGTTTTGTCTTTAACACACACAAACTTATGATCATTTTCTCTCTTTAAAATATAAATACCATCATCTGTACCAACAAGTAATTTGTTTTTATAAGTAAACACATAATTTTCAATATTCTGATGAGGCAATCCATCTGCCTCCATAATTGAATCCAATGCGTAGGACTTACTATAATTTAAAAAATAAATACCATTGTTTTCGGATGCAAAATAAATGTTTTTGTATTCATCAACAGCTATGCTTTTAATAAAACTGTTTAGCTCATAAGACCTCACAAATGCAACTTCTTTTTGTGAAACATTATAAACTTCCACACCATTATCCGTAGCACAATAGATCAGATCAGGCTGATTGGGATCGTTTAAAATACTATTCGTATTAGCTTCGCTAATTTGTTTTATTTGATTGTTGTTCCACACAAACAGACCCTTGGCGGTACAAATAAATAATTTATTCTTATAGTTCAATAGGTTCCACGATTGTTTATTGAAGTTCTCGAAAACGATAAATTTTTCCTGAAGACTATCATAGTATTGAACTCCTTTATCTGTTGCGATAAATAATTTATTTTCAAAATAGGCAGCGCTTGCCACGATCCCTAATATGTTGTTATTACGATCGTATTTAAACAACTTGGAATTAATTTCAACATACGAAATTCCATAGTAGAGAGATAGCCATAAATTACCATTTGAATCCTGAAATGCTGATTTTATATTATCGTCGTATACACCATTTCGTGTATTAAATCTTCCAACAATATTTAAATTTTCATCAATTTCGTAAGCTCCTTTTTTATTTGTGGTTACTACAAAATGTCCGTTTTTTAAAATGCAACCATTATTAATTTCTGCCGAAACTAGTTCCTTGTCACATTGACTTTCCTTTTTTCCAAAAGATGTTTTTGTGGGTTGTAAAGAATCATAATGCGCTAAATACGTTCCTATGTTCCTGTAGCCAATTACATAATTTTGAGCGTTTATTTTGTAGCAAAAGAAGTTTTTTTCGTTGGATAACTCCTGAGATCCCGTAACCGGTTTTAGCACTCCGCTCTCTAATACATTAATAGAGTTGTTTATATCTGTTACAAATAAATGCTTACCTAAAACAAACGCTCTGGTATGAAAACTTTCGGTTGGATTATAAACTTTAAATTCGGAGTTTTTAAACTCAATTAATTTATCTGCCGATAAAAAAAAAGTGCTTTCACCTAAAACAACTATTTGTCTGATGATCTGTTGTGGACGGCTTTTAGCCGGTAAATTATCAATAAGGGAGGCATAGTAAAATTTCCCGCTTTTATCTTTTTCAATTAATGCAATATCACCATCCTCTGTACCAACAACTATTTTACCCGAATTGGTTTTAGCAATACATTGTATACTAATTTCATCTTTTCGTTTGCAGTGTTGCCAGTTTACGCCGTCAAAGATCAAGACCCCGTTCATATTGGCAACAAAGATCATCCCATCGTTATTTTGCGTTACCCCTAGGTTATTTGCACCCGCTAAATAATCTTTAGGCAAATAATTACGAACGAAATAATCGCCTTTCTGAGAGTAGTTTTTAAACGAAACGAAAAAAACGAATAAAAATAAATATCTAATTTTCTTTAACAATTGAAAGCTAAAGTAACAAAAAAAGTAGGGAAAAATATCCCTACTTTTTTAAAGTGAGTTAAAATCATAAAAACTATTCAACAATTATTTTTTTTGCTGTAATAACATTACCGTTTTGTTTAATGTTTAAAAAATAAATTCCACTTTTTAGAGTTTGAATATTTATTGTAGAATTTGAAGTACTCAAATTGGTTTGATAAACTTCTTGACCAAGCGTGTTGGTTATTTGAAGTTTATAATTTAAGTTTTGACTACTATTTAAAAAGTCAATATTTACAATTCCGCTTGAAGGATTAGGGTAAATATTTACCTCCAAATTACTTACATTATTTTCTTTTACCCCTTGAACAGGAAATGTTTTTTCGTTTGTTTGGTTACTTTTTGTGCGGGTTTTTAAAGCAAGTGCATTACCTGTTTTTAAAGTAGGATTGCAGCTAAAACCCTGAGCTTCCACTCTCCATAATGCAGTAGCCGTGTAAGTACTGTAATTAGGATCTATTAAAATATTTTGTGAACCTGAAACCGTGTTTACCACTTGCCAGTTATTAATACCATTATTACTGCGTTGTAATTGATAAGTAGTTATTGGGCTCGCAGTGCCTTCAATATCATAAAAATTCCAGGTAAATGTACCGTTTTGTTGATCGTTTATAAAAACAGTATTATGGTATTTACTACTGAAACTAAAATTATTTTGTTGATCTCTAATTTTGATCTTGTAGCGATAAGTACCTACCCTTGGATTACCATTAGGCTGATTTAGATTGGTATAATATACCCTGTTTGTGTCAGTAAATTCTGAATAAGCGGATGCAGGAACCGCACCAACTTTTGAATAAATACTTGGGTTTGAACTAACTTCACGATAAATTAAAAAAGTATCCACGTTAAAATAATTTGTTTTTTCCCAAGTTATTTGATTGAAGTTAGACAATGTATCGGTACTTGCTAAACAGATATCAGGAATAGTAAGATTAGAGATCATCCTTACTCGGTTATTTCCTTGATCAGATATAGCTAAACTGTTTCCGTTAGCATCAACAGAAATATCATATACCTGTGCGATTTGTGCATTGGTTGCACTTCCGCCATCTCCGCTATAACCCTGCACGCCGGTACCCGCATACGTAGTGATAATTCCGGAAGCATTAATTTTTCGGATTCTATTATTACCATGATCGGCAATATAAATATTATCCAGATCGTCTACACAAATACCCCACGGGCCATTAATAACCGATAAGGTTGCTAAACCATTATCACCGGCAAATCCTGCAGTTCCGTTACCGGCAATAGTTGTAATTATTCCTGCCGTACTTATTTTTCTAATTCTGCCTGCGCCGGGTTGTGATAGATACAAATTTCCGTATTTATCGTGTGCTATGCTATAACAGCGACCAATAGACGCAGAAATAGCTGGCCCGTTATCGCCTGAGAATGTAAAGGCTCCGGTGCCGGCAATTGTTGTAATTATTCCCGTGGCTAGATCTACTCTTCTAATTCGTGCGTTTTCTCTATCTGCAAAATATAATTTGTTATTAAAAACTGTTAGATCGGCCGGAAAATTTATTTTTGCTGAAGTAGCAGGTCCGCCATCACCGGAAAAACCAATAGTTCCATCACCTACAATGGTTGTAATAATACCATTATTATCTATTTTTCTAATGCGTTTGTTTCCTGCATCACAAATATAAACCCCTGAAGTGTCGGAGAAAACACCGGTAATAGTGTCTAATTGAGCATCAGTTGCTAAGCCACCATCTCCCGAAAAGCCGGCGATACCTGTTCCTGCAACGGTTTTCATTAAGCCTGAACTTAAATTTACTTTCTTAACTACATAACCAAAATAATCTGTGTGATAAACTTCGCCTGTTGCTCTGTTAATGGATGAACCAAAGGGTTGAACAATTTGTGTTGTAGGGTAAGTATACACCGGTGCAATTGTTCCTGCTATTGTAGAAATTATTCCTGAAGAAGTTATTTTTCTTACTCTACTGTTCTGTCCATCACAAAAGATAATAGTACCATCTTTTTTCACGATCATTCCTCTTGCAAAATTTAATTGGGCAGCAGTTGCCGGGCCACCATCGCCAGAAAAACCGGCAAAACCGGTACCTGCAACCGTTGTTATTATGCCTGAAGTATTTATCTTTCGGATCTTGTTACCTGCATAATCTGTAAGGTATATGTTACCCAATGTATCCTTTTTAATATCTACGGGGATTAAACCTGCTGATACTGCCTGGCCGCCATCTCCTGAAGAAAAAGGAAAACCATTACCTGCATCTGTTGTAATATTGCCATTTGTGGCCACTTTTCTAATTCTAAAATTATACGAATCGGCTATATAAATAACTCCAAATTTATCAACGTGAACGCCAAATGGTGTGTTGAGTTTTGCCGCCGTAGCAAGTCCGCCATCTCCACTAAATCCTAATAATCCATTGCCTGCAACCGTTGTAATAATACCACCGGGAGTAATTTTTCTTATTCTATGATTTAAATTATCTGCAACATATACATTATCTAAAGTATCTATGGCAAGGCCTTGTGGGAAATTTAATTGTGCTAAAATAGCCGGACCGCCATCTCCACCAAAACCGGCCACACCGGTACCTGCAAAAGTTGTAATAATACCAGAAGGACTAACTTTTTTAATTCTGTCCTCACGCGAATCTGCAAAATAAGTATTACCTACTTTATCTCTAA
>JALHPG010000035.1:0-7031 GCA_022842625.1 Bacteroidia bacterium
TCCTTTTCTCAAAAATGCTGACATGATTTTTTTTTAAATTGCAGATAGAATGACTACTGAACCAGATCCAAAAAAACCGGAAATAAGCCCCACACCTTCTATCCCTGTTACCCCACCCCTTCGGCCCGAAATTAAACCTGAGCCTGACATCAATTTTCCGAATGAACCCATGCCGGAAATAATCCCAAAACCAAACCCTGAAATTATCCCAATAAAATAATTCAGTTTCAATCAATTATTTTACGAATCGTAATTCGTTTCTACGGTCAATAGTATTCTACACTTTAAAACGCCAAAACACTCAAAAAAAATCCCCGCCTTACAGGGCAGGGATCTTTATTTTAATTCATAGTAAAACCTAAGAAACTTTAATTTCTTTTACCGGTTTTGAAACTGTTACTTCCTTTTTTGGAAGCGTAACTTTTAAAAGACCGTTTTCATACTTTGCATCAATTTTATCGGAATGACAATTTTCAGGCAAAGTAAATGAGCGACTGAAAGAGTTATACGAGAACTCACGTCTCTTATAATTTTTATTCTCTTCCTTTTTTTCTTCTTCCTTTTTTGCACTGATGCTTAATACACCGTTATCAACCTCCACTTTAAAATCTTTTCGATCGAGCCCCGGAGCAGCTAATTCGATGTGAAAATCCTTTTCACTCTCAACAATGTTTGCATTAGGCACTAAAAGGGATCCTCCATCCAGATCAAACAAATTAGTATCCAGATCAAACACACTTGGAAATAATCTTCCGTTGTCGAAAAAATCGCTTACCAGCGAGGGAAGCGTAGCTCTGTTTTTTTTTACTAGTAGTGACATTTTTTTTGGTTTTTATGGTTAAACATTAATTAAATTCTTAAACAAAAATAAAAGTGCTATTAAAAAAAATAAATGATTTTGAGCAAATCTAATCGTGATATTTTGCATTTAACATTTACTTAAAAGCGTGTTCCTTAAAATAATTTTTCACACGGTCATTCTCCATCATTTTAGTGCATGTTTTATCGCATATAACACTATCTAATATCATTTTTTGTATTACGCGATTAGACATGTGCTCAATAAACAGACCGTCCTGATTCATTAAACTATCTAAATGAGGCGACATACAAACTGCTTTTACCAGAGAGCCGTTTTCGGTCATCTTAATTTTACAATTGTCGTCTGCCATCATTTTATCCATAAGTCTTGTTAAATGTGTGCTATCGGCTATAATGGCGTTGTATATCTCTTGCTCGAGTTTTGAATTTTCAAGAATTTCTTCGGCGGTTTTTTCGCGAACACTTGTACAGCCAATGGCTATAATTCCAATGAGCATAGTCTTAAAAAATACATTTACTTTCATTTTGTTTTTTTTAAATTTGTTATGTAAATTAAGTCTGTTTATAAGGCTAAGCCAATGAACTTGCTCATTATTTGGCTTGACGCTTATCATTTTTCACACAAATAATTTAGAATTTATTTTACATTTGATAGTAAGTTTTATGAAAGAAAAAAACACCGCATATCATTTAAGTAATTATTACAGTAATGAGGTTGATCTCTTTTTGAAACATCTTATTCGTGTAAAAACCCAGCCTAACGAAAAAACCATTCATGAATTAAGAGTAGAAATAAAAAAATTACGAGCCGTATTTCAACTAATAGAGGTAATAGCAAAAAAGGAATTTAAAATTAAACCATGTGAAAATAGTTTAAAAGACCTCTTTGATACTGCCGGCAAAATAAGAGAAATTCAAATAAATCAAATTTGTTTTAGCAAATTCAAATTCACCAAAGAGATAAATGATAAATACAAAAAGTTTCTTTTAAATAGAGAAGAGGAATTGAGGGGTGTCTTAAAAAAATCGATCAATGATTTTGATAAATCGGTTTTAATTAATTCGAAAAATAAAATAAAAAAAATAACTGGCGATTTAAATAACAAAAAAATATGGGATGTGTGTTTGTTTTATTTGAAAGACAAAACTCTAAAAATAGAAAATCTATTATCGGCAGGTAATAATCCGCTAATTATTCATAAAATAAGAATACAATTAAAATCCATTCACACAATTGCCTCTCTGTTACAAAAAATAAATCCTACACAAAAAAACGAGAAAACGTTACAGCTCATAAAACAAACCGGCAGTTTGATCGGCAATTGGCACGACAATCTTGTTTTGATCAATTCGCTTGAAAGATATTTTATAAAAAAAGAAAATGTATCCGAAGACAAATTACCGGCATTTTTAAAAAGCATAAATATAATTGAAGCGGAAAATAATTTGATCGTAAAAAAAGCAATTCAAAAATTAAATAAAGTGATAATAACCTTGAAAAAAAATAATTTTCTTGCTCAACCAAGGATAGGATCCATTAGATGATGACTTTTAATTCCGGAAAGCACTTCAAAAAAACTATTGTAAAAGTTTAACTATTTCATTAAGATCTAAATTTTTTACATACTCGAATAAAATCTGGCTATTTTCCTGAATTTCTATGCTCACAATAACATTCTGATCACGATTTAAAAAAACCTCCACATAAAAATTCTCTACCAAAAACAAAGAGATATTGCATTCGTAATACACTTTTTCAGAAATTATTTCGCTATAATTCAACAGATATTCAGTTTTATCTGCAATTGTCAATTTTATAAATTCTTCTTTGTTCATTTAGGTAACAAAAACAAAACTACTATATAAAATAGTTAAGTATTGCTACAATTTATAGAATACTGTAAATTTTAACTTAAAAAAAATCAATACACCAATTGTACAAATCCGCGATATGCCTTTACCTCTTCACCATTTATCTTAAGCAGATAAAAATAAGTACTGGTGGGTAATTTATCGGATCCGGTTTTGCCACTCACATTTGGTGTTCCGTCCCAAGTGTTTTTATAGCCTTGCATTTGATAAACTAAATTACCCCAACGATTAAAAATCAATAATTCATTATCCGGAAAGTATTCAATGTTTTTAATATTGAATATATCATTTTTCCCGTCTCCGTTTGGTGTTAACACCTCCGGAATTACAATTTCAGTTACCTTAACTCTTATTACCAACAAAGCAGTATCTGAACAAAACCCATTTGATACCGTTAACACAACAGAATATGTTCCAGGCTCTGTAAAAACATTCGACGGGTCGTAAATACTTGTAGCATTGCCATCGCCAAAATTCCAATTAATAGAATTGCTGGTGTTTATTCCTACACTGGTATTTGTAAATTGAACTGCTAAAGGCGCGCCTCCTGAAAGCGTTGAGCTCGAAATACCCGCAACAACATTATAGTAATTTGCTATGATCGGCGTTACCGAACTTGTACAACCATTTAATATACCTTGTGCGTAAAATGTATAAGTACCAAAAGCGCCAAAGGTTGGTGTAAAGGTGTTTGTATTAGATGCTAAATTCGTTGTTAATCCCAGATCCTGAAACCAATTAACAGCAACATTATTCCCGAAATTTGCAGATAACACTATATTTTGCCCAAAACAGATCACTCCCCCATTACTACTAATTAAACTAGGTGTAGCATTTATTAACACCGTTGTTGTATCAGAATTACTACAATTATTTACATCAAAAACAGTTAACGTATATATACCCGAAGCATTACTTTGAGCATTTAATAGAATTGGATTTTGAACAGAAGATGTAAAACTATTTGGACCAAACCAATTATAAGTTATTGCATTTGAGGAGCCAAATAAATTAATTGAATTACCGGTACAAAAGGTATTACTAACCACTCCCGTATTTGCATTCACACTTGTTAATGAATAAACAAACACAGGCACTACTAAACTAGATTGACAAGTATTACCATCAATAACAGTTACTGTATAATTACCTGCGTTATTAATTGATGCATTATTTATAGTTTGACTATTACCATTAGCAGTATAAGATAAAGGACCTGCCCAAGTATAATTTACAATATTACTGCCATTTGCAATTAATTGAATTGAAGAATTACTGCAAATACTGGCAGAATTGACTGCAGCAGTAAAAGTTGGCAAAGCATTTACGTTTACAGCTACTACCGTATTATTTGCGCAACCCGTTACGGTGTTTGTAGTTTGAATACTATAAACACCCGCACTTAATGTACTGGTAGGTGTAATGGTAGGGTTTTGGGATGTTGAATTAAATCCATTAGGTCCACTCCAAACATAATTATTTCCACCGGAAGCAAACAAATTAATTGGATTACCCGAACAAACAGCTGTATTACTAGCAAAAGCACTTAATACAGGATTAGCATTTACAGTAATTGATATATTGGTTGTGCCGCTGCAACTTGCAGCATTGGTTACCACCAATTGATATAGACCGGATGCGTTTGCGGTTGCAGGTGTTATTGTTGGGTTTTGAACAGATGAAGAAAAACCATTTGGCCCGGTCCAACTATAACTACTTGCGCTAGAAGCAAATAATAGAACAGTGCCTCCGGCACAATAATTTGTAAAAGAAGAACCTGCACTTGGTGTAGGATTATTATTAACGGTAACTGTTAAATTAGTTGCAGGGCCACTGCAACCAGCAGAAGTTGCAAAAACAGAATAAATACCACTCATTAAATTAGTTGCACTTGGTAGTGTTGGATTTTGAGTAGTTGAAGAAAAACTGTTCGGGCCGCTCCAGTTAAATGTAGCACCAACCACAGGCGAACTTGAAAAAAGATTGATAGTTCCACCAACACATAACTGATTAGAGCTGGCGCTTGCTGTTGGAGCGCTTGGCGCACCGGGATTAACAATTGAATAAGGACCAAAATTATTAAAACAACCGTTACCATCTTTCACTAATAAATTATAGGTACCGGCCGATTGCGTATTTAAGTTAGGCGATGTTCCTACCAGTGCATTTACAGCATTTGTCCAAGAATAGGTTAATATTGGCAATCCCGTAACAGTTATGTTCGTTATAGAGCCCGTTGAGGCCGAACAATTACTTGGCGAAATACTAGGGGTACTTACCAATTGTGGGATAGCTAATACAGTTACGTTTGATACAGCAGCATTACTACAGCCTGTTACCGCCGTACCTATAACAGTATAACTCGTGCTTACTGTAGGCGAAACAATAATACTTGGTCCACTCGCACTGGTACTCCATCCGTAAATATTTCCACCATTTGCCGTAAGTGTTGTTGCACCATTTGTACATAAAGTTGTGGAGTTAACTGAAATTGTGGGTAAAGCATTTACGCTTACTTGTGATATGGCAAAATTAGTACATGAATTTGCAGCAGTGCCTATTACTGTATAGTTTGTTGTTACACCCGGAGATAATACTACTGAATTGGTTATTGCACTGTTACTCCAGACATAACTTACTCCGCCACTTGCTGTAAGGGTACCTGAATTACCATTACATATTGTAACAGAATTAGAATTTATAGTTGGTAAACTACTTACACCAACATTTATAGTCGCAGTCTTTGTGCAACCAAAACTATTTGTTGCCGTAACTGTGTAAACCGTTGCCGAAGGAGGTGTTACAGAAATTACAGTATTTGTTGAGCCGGTGCTCCATGTATATGTATTTCCGCCGCTTGCTGTAAGTGTGGCTGTTGAGCCTGAGCAAATTGTTGACGTGCCGGGGCTAATTGAGGTAGAAGGAATTGGATTTACATTTATGGTTGTAACTGTAGAATTAACGCAGCCCTGAGCACTTGTTCCGGTTAATGTATAAGTTGTATTTACAGCCGGCGACACACTAATTGTAGAAGTTGTGGCACCGGTATTCCATGTATACGTTGCTGCACCGCTTCCGGATAATACTGTGGTTTGTGTACCGCAAGTATTAATTGAAGTTCCGGCATTTATGAGTACTGTTGGCAGTGGATTTACTATTATTTGCTTGGTTAGTGTTTGCTTAAATCCACAAACCCCGCCTGCAATTAAGGTATAAGTGATTGTACTACCTGGATTTACACTGATACTAGAGGTAGTTGCTCCGCCGGGTAACCAAGTATAACTGCTCGCTCCTACCGGTCCGGTTAACGTAACATTGCCTCCCGGACAAACAGAATTATTTGATGCGGCAATGTTTGCAAAAGAAACACCTGTTAATGCACTAATATTATAATTGCAAATATCACCTGCATAACCATCTATCATTAAATAATAATTATTTCCAACTATCAGACCGGTTGCATTAATAGTAAACGTATTACTTCCTTCTTTAAAATCAGATACCGGAGTAAAACTGCAACAAGCAGACCCTGCACTAAAAATTTGCATTTGTAAACCACCGCTAGGATATGCGCCTACCCAACAATTTCCAACAATTACTTTAAAAGAAGCATTTGTAGCAGCGGCCGTAAATCTTATCCATGAATTATTATTTATATTCACATCAATACTTGGAGAGCCAACTCCCCAAGGACCACCCTGCCCAAAAGGACCACCTGTATTAACACCGTCAGGTTGATCAACTCCCGCATTTGTTTCGTTATTACCAAACATATTACAAGGCCTATCAGGAGAATAAGCTGCGCTTGTAGAACCTGAGTAGCCATTTAGATCGCAAATAAATAATGAATTAGAGCAGTTGTCATTTGTTGGTGATTGAACACAAATACCAAAACTTCCTTGCGAACTTGCATATGCCCAGTAACGCAGATATACAGTAGAGCCGGGAGTTAAACCGGAAGCTGCAATATATGGCAATAGATCATTTGATGATCCGGGATAAGCAGAATAATCATCAGAGCAAGCAATTTGAGAAAGCGCGCTACAAGATACTCCGCTGTACAACGCCATAACTCCATCAGTAATATAACCTGCACCAAGATTTGGTTGCGGCGTTATAAAAACACTACCTGTAGCCGGTACAGTAATTTTAAACCAAACATCTTTTGTTGTTGCAGAAAAACCTCCCGTAAAAGGAGAACTTCCTCCTGCGCAACTTGCTGGCAGAGGCGCTAATGATGATGAAGTGGATGTTGCTCCAACAGTTGAAAATTGCAAATAATTACAATTAGACGTAACTGCAGGTAATTGCAATGCATTGCAAGGATTATCATTAGG
>JALHPG010000035.1:7041-30284 GCA_022842625.1 Bacteroidia bacterium
ACCAATATTATTTCCGCTTACACAAATTCCAAAAGGATAACCACCGCCGGAATAATAATCATATACACGAATGTAATATGTTACTCCGGGTGTTAAACCTATTGCATTAATTGTTTCAACACCATTTGTAAAGGTATTGTCCATACAATATAACGATGTTAATCCACCGCAAGAACCACTAAATAATTCAACTACTGCATCCATATTTGCCGAAGAGTTAACCTGAATTGTTTGCGTATAATTATTTGCAGTAAAACTAAACCAAACATCGTCATCCGCTGTTCCTGCGCAAGGCGCTTGAGATTGAGTAGCACCAAAAGAAGTTGTTGAAGTGATAACACAACCTGCATTTACAGACAAATTAAGCGCTCCTAAGCAAGCATCATTTGCTGGCGCAGGAGGTGCATTAGAAATGCAGGTAGTAAATGTATTTGTACCACTGCCGGCAAAGTAATGATAAATTCTTAAATAATAAGTTGATCCAATTGATAAGCCCGAGATTAACATGTTTTCTGCAACGCCCGTTAAACCTGCATCTACACAATTTAAAGAAATGAAGGATGAACAATTACCTGAAAACACTTCGATCACAGGATCATATCCTGCCGAAGCTGTTACCTGAATAGAATGCGTTGCTGCTGTAGCAACAAATCTATACCAAACATCATCATCGGCATTACCTACACAACCCGCAATAGATTGTGTTGCGCCAAAAGAGGTGCCTGCAACCGGTGAAGAACAAGTTGCTCCAATAGTTAATGTGGGAGCTAGCAAACAATTATCGGTTTGAGAAAAACTAGTACTAATTAGCGAGAAAAAAGTAATAAAAAACAAAAAATATTTCATGTTATAAAAATTGAAAATTAGTATCAAGTAAATTTTAAATAAACTATAGTAAAGCGTAGTAAAGGAATTTTAATTAATCTAAGATCCTTGAATTTAGTTCCAAAGGAGTAAGATCTGCGGATATAAGTGCTTTTTTAAATTCAATTAGATCAAATCCTTTTTCACCCTCTGATGAAATAACTTTTTCTGATGTATTTAATAACACCTCACCTTTTTGTGAATCTGACTTATATTTCACTTTTACTAATGTTACAAATTGTAATGTTGCCAAACGGTTTTCTAAACTTGAAATGCTTTGCGAATTAAGTTGCCCTGAAAAAGAATACTGATATAGTTTTTTTTGTATAGTGTTATTGATCTTTGACTGACCAAATAAATGTGCGCCAGTTAATAATAAAAAGACAAAAATCAATTTGTTTAAATATACCATAGTAGATTGTGATTAAAAATTTAAGGGAACAAAAATATATAAAAAAAAGGCCAACTTCCTATAATAAAAGACCTCAAACACATTATTAATGATAATTTAATGACATTTTTTTTCGCTAAAACCATTTAATAAGACTATAGGCTCTAAGCAAAAACCTTATTGTTAATTTATTTATAACAAATCAACATGATTTGATCACTTCATCAAAATAAAAAGAGGGAAAAATGAGAATAATCACTAACTTAACTGTATAAAGTCATATTCTGCTAAAAAAAGCAGGTATATATTTGTTTAACTTAAACTAAAAAACATGAGTCATTTTGGAGACAACGTTGCTTCCTTTTTAAAAAACGCAGCAACACAATTAGAAGAACTTCAGTTGCAAACTGCTCTTGGTAAAGCAGAACTTGCAGATAAACTTGAAGAGATCAAGAAAGAGGCAAAAGATAAGATCAACCACATTAAGTGGGATGTGAATTCTGCTGTTGAAGAAGGCAAAGAAACCTATGAGAAAATTAAATCCAAGGTTGAGCATTTACAGGTGCAATTAGCGTTAGGCAAAGCAGAAACTGCTGACGAACTTCACGAGCAGAAGAAAAAAATAAGTGCTGCCATCCATGATGTTAAGCATTTGATCTCAAAAGATTAATTTTTACAAATTCATTCTTTTTACAACGGGCAAGAGTTTTCTTTTGCCCGTTTTATTTTATAAAACAGTAAGATCTTTATCTTTTATTTTCTAATTTCGCCTAAACTAAAAAATAATTATATGTCAAAAACTAAAATTACAATAAACAATAATGGATCATTAAAATTAGAAGGTGATTTTGAAATTGTAGATAAAGCAGGAAATACCTATGATCTTGGAGGAAGAGAGATAGTTGGACTTTGCCGCTGCGGGCTTTCTAAAAACAAACCATTTTGTGATGGCTCTCATAACGGAAACTTTGATCATGAAGCAGTAGCCTTTGCTTTACCACCAAAAAAATAAGATCTTTTATTGGTTATTTTAAAAATTCCTTGAACAGACATGTTCAAGGAATTTTTATTTTAATTAGGTCACAAAAACTTACTATTAAACCAATTAACCCAAGTACCTACCCTCTTTTTAGCCATCCGGTAACACTCATTCTACGCTTATTGGTAACCAATACCTCATGCAACAACTCGTTACTTTTAAATAAAACTGTTTTGCCTTGAGTTGGTGAAATTTTTTGATCTCCTGTTTCCTGATGTATCAATAATTGACCACCATCTAATTCCTTCCAATTGCTATTCAAATAGCTGATCATTGAATATTGTCTGTTAGAGTTATTTTTAAACTGATCAAGATGTTGTTTGTAAAAACTTTTGGTCTCATAAAGTGAGTAATGAAATTCATATCCTGTTATGCCTGCGTAACAGCTTTTATTGAGGTACTTTATAAAATCATCTATTTGATCAAAAAATTCATTTTCAAATTTATTCTCATGCTTTCTGTCTAACCAATAAATAGAATCGCTTCTGATTTCAGAATTGTGGGCGATTTTTTTTGCATTACCCGTTCCGGCAGCCAACAATAGCTTTTGCTTTATTAAGGTTAATATGTTTTGCTTAAGGTGGTTTGCAAGATCATCACTTAAAAAATGTTCAGATACCCCTACCCTGTCTTTTATAAAGCCGGCAATTAATACTTCAAAGTCTTTTTCCATGGGCTTTTTAGGCCTGATAAAACAGACATGTATTAAAGGTAGCTTAATTAATCAATTAAAAATTTAATTCTTATACAGCAGTATTTTGTATAGAACCGGAATTATTTAAAGGAAACCAACTTACAAGGCAAAAAACAAAAACAAAACAAAAAATATAATTTATAAAAAAACACCTTATCAAAAGCAAATTGAAAATAATAAACTAAGCCTGATAATTAAGGAATTAAGACGCTTAATGGAAGAGAAAAAAATATCTATAAAATATAATTGTATTAAACTATTTTCGTGCTAAATTGCTTTATCTTTTACCGGGAACATGCCTTATTTTAAAAATATAAATACTAAACCAAACCACCTATACAACTTTGAATCATATTTTAATGATCAAGCAGAAATAAGCAATTTAAAGAACAAATTACAAAGCAATAGTTTAAGATCACTAGTTATTTCGGGTAACAGCGGCCAAGGAGTTACACATCTTTTAAATGCTATTGGTAATTCGTTAATAAAACAAAATAAACAATTACTCTTCATTAGCGCTCAATGGTTATTACATGTAACTAAAACGTTAAAAACAGAAGAAAATAAAAACGATTTTATCAAAAAACTTAATACGTATGATGTACTGGCAATTGATAACATTCAGTTCTTATACAGAAAAGCAAAAAATCAATCTGTTTACATCCAAAATATCATTTTGTCTTTTACAAGATCAAATAAATTAGTACTCTTAGGATGCAGCGATTCGAGTAAAGATATAACGAAATCAAAAAAAATGCTCAAGGAACTTGCTCCCGAGCGCATCGAACTCAGAGAATTAAGTAGCGTAGATGTATTTAAAGTATTAAAACAATTATGCTCGGCAGAAGATAATATTCCTGATAATTTAATTTACGCAATTTCAGGATATAATGGTTCTATACAGCAACATATCAATTGCCTTATTTCGGTTAGGTTTAATATGAAAAGTACCCGCATAAATCCCGATACGCTTTCTTTAGAAGAGTTTAGCTCACTTTTTGATCTTAAAAAATATTTTCCAAAACAACAATTCAGAAAATGTTTTGCGCAAACACGATTAAAATTCATACAAGAGTTAACGTTTAAAAATAATTATAGCCATCAAGGCCCAATATTTTAAACTATCTACTTCGGTTCATTTGATCTTTAGTGACAACTATCACTGAATTTAAATGACAATCCTCATTAATTCATGTAACAAATAACCTGAACTTCGTAACGTAAAATCATTGTAAATGATAGTTGTAGTAGTTCTTTTGTTTATTGTGTTATGTGTTTTCAGTTATCTTTTTTTTGCGCCCTTTTATTTTGAAGTTAATACTACATCTGACCTCTATCGCATCAGATTTCACAAACTGACAAGTGTTAGGCTTAAACTTAAAAACAATTCTTTATTCGCTGAAATAAAATTAGCTTTTTGGACAAAAGAGTTTGATGTTTTAGCAAAGAGGCCTTTCTCAAAAGAAAAACCTATCGAAAAAGGAAATATAAAGAAAAAAAAGAAAAAAGTTCAATGGGGGATGATCAAAGCTATATTGAAAAGTTTCAAAGTAAACAAATTCAGTGTGTACCTTGATTTTGGTAATATGCAAACAAATGGAATATTATATCCTTTATTTTATGGTATATCAGTTTATACAAAAAAAAATATTGAGATAAATTTTATCAATAAAAATGAAATAGTTATTGAAATAGAAAATAGTTTGGCTCGAATAAGCTTTGCTTATATAAATTTCTTATTACAAACAAATAAAAATAAAACAACATGAATAATTTTGAAGAAGTATTTGGAAAGGTTTCAGATTTTTTAAAATCAGAAGCAAAAACAGAAACAATTATTGGTAAACAATTTAAATTAGGTGAATTTGATTGCGTACCTGTTATGTCGGTTGGCATGGGTTTTGGAGGCGGTTTAGGAGAAGGTACTGCAAAGGGTGAAGCTCAAGGCTCTGGAACCGGAGGCGCAGCAGGTGTTGGAATGGGACCAGTGGGGTTTTTAGTTTCCAAAGGTGATAGCATTCAATTCATATCGGCTCAATCAGGAAAAGGATTGGGAGCCGCGTTTGAAAAGTTACCGGAATTGCTGGATAAATTTATGACTAAAACAAAAAAAGAAGAAAAAAGCGAGTGAGCATAAATAAAGAATGGCATCTTAAAAAAAAGATGCCAAAAAACCCAACGTTCGAACAACGCGTGAAATGGAATTTGGCGCATCAAAAAAACTGCACTTGTCGTAAAATATCTTCAAAACTTGCCGAGGAAATGAAAGCGAAGGGTATTAAATTTTAAAGTTATTTAATTGCTAGGTATAAATTGCAAAAGGTTAAAATACATATCCTATACCAAATAAAACACCTAAACTATTTATACCAAGCGAATAACTGCTGCCAAAGTAAATTACAAAATCGTCGTTCTTTATAAAACGAAATCTTCCTGCGCCAACAGGTGCAAAACGTAATACATTCTTTTCACTTAATAAAAAACTAGCTAATGGTCCCATTTCAAATTCTACTGCCGATCTTGATCCAATAGGGAATTTAAAAATACGGAACTGCAAACCGGTACCAAATGTTGGCGATGCACGCTCACTAACCAACTTCCCATCCACAATAAATTGTTTGGTTTGTGTAGGCAAATTAAAAAATACAGGGATCTTCATTATTTTTGTTGGCCTTAATTCGGCAAAAAATAAACGCGCACTTGTTGGCACAATTACCGCAGAGCTGTTCTTAATTTCTTCTAATTTACTATCAGAAATAAATAAGAGTGTTTGCCCCAAACTCAATTCAAAATAACGCACAACCTTTTTCTTTTTTACCGAATCTTGAGAGGCTAAGTCATTATTATTTTGGCAAATAATAGAGTTTTGTAATAACCAAAAAAAAACAAAAGAAACAAAAAATTGTAATGATAAATTTCTCATAAGTAAATATAACAAAATTTGCCGGCCGGCAAACTTCATCAAAAAACAGTTATTTACCCTTTATATACCTCAAACTTGGATTATAAAGCAGCATTTAACCTATTAAAAAAGGTAATAACCTCAAAATTAAAATTCACTTTCACTTATAATGAAGTAAATTTTTACATATATTTACTTATAATACGTTACTATAATCAAAAACTTTATAGAATCAATGTTGTTTTAATTTTTATAAATATCATATTCATTAAATGAAAAATCTAGTCATTCAAGAAACTCCCGAAACTCCCGAAATAAATTTTGATCCTGAAAAAGGTATTCTAAAAATTTCAGGCAGAGCATACTCTAACGATATTAGCATTTATTATAAGCAATTAGATAGTTGGATAGATGAATATCTTTCGTCGCCACAGGAAAAAACAATCGTTGAACTTCATTTAGATTATTATAATTCCATTTTTCATAAATTGCTTTTTAATTTTTTAAAAAAATGCAAAACAGTTACAGAAAGCGGGAAAAAATTAGTTATCAACTGGTATTACCACGAAGGGGATGAAGATAGTATTGACGCCTCTCATCACTATGCCAGAACCCTTGAATATCCAATTGATAATATCGAAGCAGAGTAAGTTTTCAAATTAAAAGCAATAATTTTATTTTTGAAAAAAAAAATTACATATTTTTTAGTTTTATTTTGTTTGAGCCTTTTTACAAATGCACAAATAAATAAAACAGATTCTTTATACTCGCTATTAAAAACCGAAAAATCTGATACCAATAAAGTAAAACTATTACATCAATTATTTTTACAAACAGACTCCATTGATCTGGCAAAACAAGGACTTGAATTAGCTAAAACAATCGGTTTCAAAAAAGGAATTGCCCAAGCCTTGCTTGATTTAGGACGTTATTACTTTTTTAACGGAAAACAGGATCTATCCTTAGACTATCTCATTAAGGCTTCAAAAGAGGCCGAAAAAATTGGAAATAAAAAAATTCTGGCCGGAACCTACAGATACATAGGTTTTATTTACAGAAATTCAGATTTTTATACAGCCGAAGAATATTACAACAAGAGCTTAAAAATGTGCGAAGAAATAGGTGATGAAATTTCGGCCTCGTATGCGCTTAGTGCAATTGGAAATATATACGAAGGTGGATTTAAAGGAGGCTCTAAAAATAATAAAAAGGCAATCGATTTTTATTTAAGAAGTTTAGCGATCCGTGAAAAAAAAGGATCGTATGATGAAATTGCTGCCTCATTAAATGAAACTTCGCGCGCCTATGATCAAATGGGTTTACATAATAAAGCCTTGGAATTAAGAATAAAAGGACTAGAAATAGCCGAAAGATCAGGAAGCACCGAAAATATTGTTTATTTATGTCATGTATTGGGTAATGATTATATCAAAAGGTTGAACGATCTAAAAACCGGTCTTGATTATCAATTAAAAGCTCGTAGAATTGGTAAAACACTAAAAAACAATTACGACGTGATGTATGATATCAGTAAGGTTATTGCTGCTACTTATTACTCGTTGGGAGATCTAAAAAGATCAAACGAATTTTACAGAGAATCACAGATTTTAAACGATTCAATTAATGCTATCAAGGCAAGATCATTGGTTAACCTTTCTGAAATAAAACACGAACTTGTTACCGAGCTCGAAAAACAAAAACTACTTTTAAAAGATTCAGAGATCTTAAAAGTAAAAGCAGAGGCCGAAAAACAAACCATTTTACGCAATGCATTCTTAATTGGCTTTGCAATTGTATTTTTTCTTACACTATTTGTGTACAAAGAAAATAGGCAAAAACAAAAGGTAAACAAAGAACTTGACCTTAGTTATAAAGAAATTGAAACAGCTTATAAAACGCTTGCTGTGAGTGAAAATAAATTTAAGCAAATAACCGAAACCATTAACGACGTGTTTTATTTATATAACATCGTTGAAAAAAAATACGAATATATTAGTCCGAATTGTAAAACCTTATTTGGATTAGAATCTGATTATTTTTATCAAGGTAAAAGCTCAAAAGTGGTTGTCCATAAGGACGATCTGGCACTAGTTGTAAATGCAAATGTAAAAATTGATGCAGGCATCCCTTACGAAATAGAATACAGAATAACATTAAACGACAATATTAAATGGGTTGCAGAAAAATCTTCTCCTATTTTTGATGAAAATGGCATTTTGGTTAGAAATTCAGGAATATGCAGAGATATTACCTTAAGGAAGTTTAACGAAGAGGCTATCCGGAAAAAAAATAAGGATATTACAGATAGTATTTTATATGCTCGCTCAATTCAAGATGCAGTATTAGTTCCAAAGGATGAGATCGCAAAACAACTGAGTGACTTTTTTATTTTATCTAAACCAAAAGAAATTGTTAGTGGGGATTTTTATTTTTATAAAGAAACCAAAACAGGAGTGGTAATAGCAGCAGCTGATTGCACAGGACATGGCGTTCCTGCCGGTTTCTTAAGTATGATTGGAAATGCCTTTCTGAATGAAATAATTGTTTCTGATGATGATATAAGTCCGGCAAAAATATTAGACCAGTTAAGTGAAAAAATAATTAAGTCTCTTAACCAAAACAGAAGCGATTCAGAAAGCAAAGATGGAATGGATATTGCCGTGCTGCGTTTTGATCATGCAAATTCAGTTGTTCAATATGCCGGAGCCCAAAATTCACTTTATCATATCCGTAATGGTGAGCTAAACGAAATAAAGGCGGATATGTTTCCTGTGGGTATAAGTAATACAAATACTTTAACACCGTTTACAAATCACACAGTTGAACTAAAAACCGGTGACGCATTATATATCTTTAGTGACGGTTTCCATGATCAATTAGGTGGCGCAGATGGCAGGAAGTTCATGAAAAAGCAAATGAAAGAGCTTCTTTTATCTATTCAGGATAAAAAAATGATCGATCAGGAAAAAATATTAGATAAAACTTTTACCGATTGGAAAGGAAGAACAAATCAATTGGATGATGTTTTAGTCCTTGGAATAAGAATTTAGTTTTAACATTCATAAAACCAATATTATTGGCTAATCCAACAACCGCATGCTTTGATATGGAATAGGCAGCTCCTTCGCGTAATCCTTTTAAGCCTCCTAAAAAGAAATATTAATAATAATGCCACTACCCTGCTGTATTATAAAAAGATCCAACAAACTACAAGCGTAAAAAGGAAAATGGTGATCAACTTCAGAAATCAAAAAATAAATTTTTAAATAATTCAAGATCATCCCATGGATTGGTATGCGAAAACTTATTATTGAAATAAAAATAATTAAGAAAAAAAACTACTTATAAAGGGTAACGTGTCCCACATATTCCTTCTGGACATTAAAAACATTTGTAATAACGATCTTATAAATATAAACATCATCCTTACAAACAACTCCATTTTTATACCCATTCCAGCCAACCGAAAAATCATTGCTTGTAAATATCTTTTCACCCCATCGGTCAAAAATATTCATTGTATATTTTACTATTCCGTAGCCTTTAGGCTCAAAAATATTATTTACCCTATCGTCATTTGGTGTAAATGCATTTGGTATCCATATACCAAAATCCTCACCAATTGTAATAGGTTTTAAAATGGTATCTGCACATCCTTTATCACTTTTTACCACTAAAGCTACAACATACAGACCTGATTCTTTATATACAAATGTTGGGTTCTTTTGCGTTGAAGTAAATTGATCTGTTGCCATAAAATACCAGTTCCAATTTAAAATATTAGCTCCGTAAGAAGCATCTATAAATGCTACATCACTATTCACATTTACTACAGGTTTAATGGGATTAAAATAAAAATCGGCAGTTGGTTTTGGATACGCTTCAATGGAAAACGTGCCGGTATTACTGCAACCGTTATTATCAGTAATTTTGGTGGTTATAGTAAAAACACCTGCTGTGTTATAACAACCATACACATTTGAACTGTTATTAAAAAAGGGATCGCCGTTATTTAAGTTCCAATTAAATGTTTGTATTTGACTAGTACTTGTGCAAGAAAAATTGATACATAATGGAACACAACCACTTTTTTTATCGGAAGCAACTGCAATTGGAGGTAATGGATTTACTATCACATTAATAGTTTCGGTTGTTCTACAGCCAATAGAATTTGATACTGTGGCAGTATAAACACCACCAATTCCTAATGTGTTACTGGTAGTACTTAAGGTAAATGTTGCCGATGTACTATTAAAATTATTTGGTCCTATCCATTGGTAGCTTGTTCCTCCGGCAGCTGTTAAACTTAAAACAGAACCTAAACATAAAGGACCATTACTGGTTAAGGTCGGGGTTGGCAATGGAATGGTTGTAACATTTGCAACAGCTGTGTTTGTGCAGGTATTAGCATCAGTTACCAAAACAGAATAGGTGCCTTCGCTTGCCTGATTTGCCGAAACAATGATCGGATTTTGAACGGCAGATACAAAACCGTTAGGTCCAACCCAGCTGTATGAAGATCCTCCTGTAGCAGATAAGTTGGCATTATTACCTGAGCAAACAGTTGCACCGGTTGCAGAAACAATAGGATTAGGATTAACAATTACGTTTAGGGTAATGCTATTTACACAGGCATTTGCCCCAACAATTGATAGCGTATAAATGCCTGAATTACTAATATTAGCAGCAGATATTGTTGGGTTTTGAACTGCACTTGAAAACAAGGAAGGCCCATCCCATTGATAACTAACACCACCACCACCGGTTAAAATCAAATCCTGTCCAAAACAAATTGGCCCATTACTAGCAATAGTCGGCACCGGTAAAACAGCTGTTAATCCAACATTTACTGTGGCCGTGTTAGTACAAAGATTATTATCTTGGATAGTTACCGTATAATTTCCTTGCGGTACACTTGCGCTGGATGCATTTCCACCGGAGGGTGACCAAGTATAAGAATATGGAGCGGTGCCTCCTGCGGCACTTACACTAGCAGTTCCATTTGATGAACAACCGGCATTTGTAAAAGAAGTAGTTGCTGTAACCGATGTTGGCTGAGTAACCTGTACCGTACTTGCAACAGCGCAAAGATTGGCGTCAATAATTGTAACTGTATAAATACCCGAGGCCACATTTGCAATTGAATTTGCTCCTGCTACATTAGTTGTAGTAGAAGTAAATGCCGAAGGGCCCGCCCAGTTGTATGTATACGGGCCTGCAGTTCCAACAGGAGTTGCAGTTGCCGAACCGGTATTTGTGCCAAAACACTTAACAGGTAAAGAAGTCATATTAGGTGGGCAACAAGCGCCAATAGCATTAAAAACAACAGCTGCATCGTTGGCACAGCCTGAATTACTCCAAGAACCCGATTCACCATCGCCTGAAGTATTATAAGTAACGCTTAAATTTGAACCCGGAGAACACACTGCGTTAGTAGCAATAGAAAAACAAAAATTCCATTGTGCCGCAGTGGAAACATCCACAAAGCCCGGTACCCCTCCGCTATTACTATCTCCAAAATTATTTCCCGGAAGATTATCATTCGGTAAAAAATCATAATACCAACCCGGACCCCAGTTTTGTCCATTCACAATTCCAATTCCCGTATTATAGTAAGCCCATGTGCCGGAACCATTAATTGCTGTTGGCACGTTTGGCAATAGGGATGCGGCATTCCAGCCACTCCCAAAAGTTAATTGTACACCATGCAACCAGTTAGTATTAATGGTTTTATAAGAGCTAATGTGCAAACAAAAATTTACCGTAGTTCCTGCTGCATAGGCACCATTAACCGGTAAAGGATTAACTGTAATATTAGATCCTGTTAAACAATCAGAGCAATCTTTATTATTTTGAATAGACATTGAAAAAGTACCAACTTGCCCGGTGTTACCGCTTACTTGAAGAAAATACGTTGTGCCGGGAACCATTTGGTTAACGGTTAACGTAACAACCCCACCAGCGCCAACAGCGCAGCCACCAATACCACCACCAAGCGCAGCGCAGGTTCCGGAATAAAATGCCACATTTGGATTTGCGAACGTAGAGTTAATAGTGATCACACACTGAAAACCTGTTGCAACAAAAGAATACCATACATCATTAGCAGGAGAACTTTGATTTGGGCCACCAGCACCTGAACATCCGTTTTGAAAAATATATGGATTGCCGGGAGTGGCATTTGTAATATTGCCATTAACAATTGTTGGAGCTCCCTGCTGTAGGCCTGTGCCACACGCCGGAGGCGCAGCCAAAACAATTGGAAGAGCACCGGTGCAATCATCATTAACGGGAACTTGCGCTAATAAAGAAGCATAAGAAAAAATGAATCCGATTAGTAATAATACCGCCCTATTTTTCATTATCTATTTTTATTTTGAATTAGTTTGAATTTCAGCAGTGAGCCAACCTGAATCTAACACCTGAAAAATTGGATTTTTATAATTTAGATTATCGGTGCGATCTGAATAATTATTAAGATTAATTTCAGAAGCAATATTTTTAATTACCAGCTCTTTTGCCGGTATTAGTTCTAATAAAAAACCATTTTTAAATTTCAAAACTACTTTTTCTGTTTTTAGTCTGTATGGCTCAAGGTTAGAGTTTTCAATGCTCGTGGTATAAAACTTCTTTTTATCAGCAGTAACTTCTCCATGAATAACAAAACTATTTGGCAAAGTTTTAGATTGCCCAAGTAATTTATTTCCTAAAAAAAATAAACTTAAAAAAATTAATAAGTAGGGCACTTTTTGTAGCGAATTCATTATTAAACAATTAGACTACTAATTTAAAAATAATTTTGAATTTTTGAGACCTAAATGAGTAAAAACACCTCTTTACTTATTGAACGGTTAAAATAAGTTACCATTGGTAAATAGTGGATGATACTTATCATATGATCTAAAAAAACTAAATAGATTTATTAATAAAACGAGCCTAAACTGTAAAAATTAATAACTTATAAATTCCGGTCGCCCCATTGAAAAACCTCTTACTCGTAAAGTAAAACTTGTTACCGGATTAAACAGAAATACATTATTATCACCATTGGGTAAAAAAGGATATAAGCCAAATGATATTTGGAAAGTGCTACTTACCAGGTTTTCATTTCGGGTCATAATTCCAATAGAATAAGCCTGATACAATGGACTGTTTTCTATTTTATTTTGCGGACTGCCAACCACGCCTAATCCTGCCATTGCAACTCCGGCAAAACGAAAACCAATTAAATTATAAGGCGCATAGGCAACCGTTTCAAAATTTAAAACCATTTTTGTTTTGCCGGTTAAGGAACTGCTGTTAAATCCATACATTTCTTCGGATCTAAGGGTTACAGCTTCGCTTGCTAATTTGTTTTCTCCATGAACGATACTGTAATTAAGAAATTCTCTAAAATACCATCTTCCCTTTTTAACAAGGTTGGCTAAATAAACCAGCCTATATTTAGTTGTGATATTATTTGTGATACCCTCATTAAAAAACATACCATAAGAAATAGTAGAAGTTAAATAACCAAAATTGAATTTTTTAGCTCTGGCCACTTCGGCACCGGCATAATAACGCAGATCACTAAATTCTTTTTTAGCTGCACCATACATTAACTGTACGATCAATCCTTCAGGAACATCCTCGTTAGAACCAAATCTATATATGAATTTATCTTTATAATATTGCTGTATCGAAAAACCAACATTGCCAATAAAAGCAGAGGTATTTAAATTTGTTCTTGCTGTATCTATATCAAATACAGGGCGTGCTAAAAAAGTATTGCTATAAAATCGTTCTCCAACAATAATATTGGTACTTTGGTTAAACAAGGTTTTATCGCGTTTTAATTTAAAACTTTTACCTGCCCAAAGGTCATAACCAAAATTATTTAAGGGTAATTTTTTATCAATTGCCAAAGTGGTATCTGTGTAAGTATAAAAGCCCCAGTCATAGTTTACTGAAGCGCCTCCTGCCCATTTAGCTAGCGGCGAATAGTATGGCCTGTCAAAAGACAAACCTAAATTAGTGCCATCAGCATTTGTTTTATAAAATAACTGAGAAGAAATATAGGTGTTGTCTAAATTTGCAATTCTATAATATCCATTATAATCAAAAACATCCGGACGTGTATACCCAACATATTGTTCAAACTGCTGCCCAATTCCAAATAAATTCTGATTTCTAAACAAAATGTTACCACCTTGTGTTGTAACATAGGAAGGAGCGCTTATTGGCCATTTATCATACACATCAACATTCACATTAACACTATCAGAATTTATGGTATCTGCTATATATATCCTCGCATCATTTATAAATTCGGCTTGTCGTAGCAATCGTTCTGATTCACTTAAGGCTAAAGGGTTTAACGTATCGTTATTTTTAAACAAAAGTCTATTAACGATTATCCAATGCCGGGTATTAATGTGAACACGATTGGCAACATTCTCCAAAAAATTATCAATCCGCAACACGGTATCTTGCACCTTATGCCCAAATGGATTGTAAACAGTGATCTTAATATTTTTTATGATCCTGTTTTTATGTTTAAGATAGGGATTTACATTCTTTTGTTTAACCGCAGGCTCAACAGGATATTCAATAGGTGCAGGATCTACAAAAACAGCATGATAGATCCATGTGGTAAAAGTTCTTTTATAGGCGGCATCTCGTATTTTCTCATAGATATCGGAAGAATCTTTTTTTTGCGAAAAAATGCTATTCACAAAAAAAAGACAAAACAAAAAAAGTGTTACCGTCCTTAATTTTTTTAATGACTTACAAAGGTTCATACCTTAGTATTACTATAACAATTCATTTGTAAGAATAATGAGATTAATATTGATTAGCAGTGGTAGTTACAAGTAATGATATTAAAAATTTTGACATTATTGATTTGTTTTTTGTTACAACCAAGAACGTATAAAAAAAATCCATTAATAAAATAAAAACCAATAATACCTTTCAAGTTTGGCAATCTATTGGTTTTTATTTTTTGATTGAAACTTAAATTTTAACAGGCGTAAAATGTTTTTTAACCGCCGCCACAATTTGCTTTTCCGTCATTTTATCAGAAGTTTCAACTGCAGATAGCTTAGTGCCTAATACTCTATCACCTTCAATCTCTTTTTTTAAATGATGTTTCATTTCAGAAGGTCCAAATACAAAAATTCGGTCTGCAGTTTTAATTTCAGAAATCACATTCTTTATATAATGATCGGTTTGGTGTTTTTTTCTTTCAGCAAAAGTTTTTTCATTATTTACATGACGACCGCCGCCAATAAAAGTACCTTTATCACCTTCATAACCATGATGAACGTTGTTATCAATATCAGCCTGCACTTGTATCACTGAATCATTTGCTAAATTTACGATAACAGCTTTTGAGCCGTCGATCCAAACACCCATGTTGTTTTTCATATGACTAATTTTTAGTTTATAATTTTGAGTAGATATATAATTCTTTCCGAAAATTAATAAAACATTGAACCACTAAAAATGACATTTATCACTACAATAGATTAATTAAGTACAAACAAGTGAAATAAACATGTTTTTATTGAGGTGATACTTTAAATATTTATGAAGCAAAAGAAACAATTTAACAAAATTAAAGATTCACCTATTTTCTTAAAAAAATATTGTTCGTATATTTACGAAAAGAAATAAAAACACATGTCAACTGAAACAAAAAAATACACCAATAAACAAGAGCTAATTGCTAAGTTCAGTAATGCGCTTGGGCATCCGGTTAGAGTTGCTATACTGCAACAATTATCTAAACAAAGTTGTTGTTTTCATGGGGATATGGCAGAATCACTCCCAATTGCTAACAGTACATTATCGCAGCATTTAAAAGTATTAAGAGAAGCTGGTCTTATTCAAGGAGAAATTGATCCGCCAAAAATTAAATACTGCATAGATAAAAACAATTGGCACTTAGCCAAAGGATTAATGATAGGTTTTTTTGATTAAAAAAAATTTCAATGATATTCGTCATATTACGAACTACGAACAATAACTAAATTTATTAATAGAAACAAAAATAAAACATCTATGAAAAAGCAAGTAAAAGTATTAGGCCCGGGTTGTGCAAAATGCAAAACTACTTATAACAATGTATTAGAAGCAGTAAAGCAATTAGGCATTGAGGCGGATGTTACGAAAATAGAAGACATTGAAGAGATGATGAAATACAACGTGCTTGCAACGCCTGTATTAATGATCGACGAAGTAATTAAAGTAAAAGGCAGAGTTGCCGACATCAACGAAATAAGGGAACTATTAACCGCTTAAGATCATAACCATGGAAAAGCAAACCTTAGTAAAAGAAATATGTCCTACAACCACACAAGAGTGGGTTAAAAGAGGTGCATTACTTGTTGATGTAAGAGAAAAAGACGAGGTAGAACAGTTAGCTTACGATGTGGCAAACGTTATTAATATTCCCTTAAGTGTTTTTGAAGAACGCTTTAACGAGATCCCAAAAGATAAAGAGGTGGTAATAGTTTGTAGAAGCGGAGGAAGAAGTTTAAGAGCAGCCGGATTTTTAGTAAATCATGGTTATACAAACGTGGTCAATATGGAGCACGGAATGATCCGTTGGGCAACAAAAGGATTTCCAACTAAAGGGGATACTTCATCGGTATTAGGAAATACTCAAAGCTCCGGATGTTGCGATACAACCAGTGAGAGTTCTTCTTCTTGTTGCACACCTACAGCGGAAAAAGAAAAAGTTAACACAACTAATTCAACTGAGAGCTGTTGCAGCAAGTCAGGATGTTGCTAGAATAAAAAACTATGTTTGATTGGTTACAACATATAGCAGATTGGTTGATCTATTCGGTCTTTAATTTAACGCATGGTTCTAAAATTGGCGATGCGTTAAACTTCTTTGTATTTGATACCATAAAGATCTTTATACTGTTAGGATTTATAACCATTTTAATGGGCATTATTAATTCGTATTTCCCAATTGAAAAAGTTCGCAATTTTTTAACCAAACGTAAATGGTATGGCTTAGATTATTTCCTGGCATCCTTCTTCGGCACTATTACCCCATTTTGCTCTTGCTCCTCTGTTCCTTTATTCATAGGCTTTGTAAAAGGAGGCATTCCATTAGGTGTTACCTTAGCATTTTTAATTTCATCACCATTGGTGGATGCAGTTTCGGTTGCCATGTTCCTTGGTATGTTCGGATGGAAAACGACGATCGTATATGTAATAAGCGGTATTGTTCTATCAATGATAGCAGGATACATTCTTGGCAAGTTAAAAATAGAGCATTTACTGACTGATTGGGTTAAAAAAATATTAGAGAACAAACAAATTGTAGATGATAGTTACGTAGAAGAAAAACAAACATTTTTACAACGATTACCTGGTATTGGAAAAGAAGCGTTTGACATTGTTAAAGGCGTTTCGCTTTATATTTTAATTGGTATTGCCATTGGCGGTTTAATGCACGGCTACATACCTACCGGATTTTTTGAGCAATATATTACTAAAGAAAACCCTTTTGCTGTACCAATAGCAACATTAGTTGGCATACCAATGTATAGCAATGCCGCAGGTGTATTACCGATCATGCAAGTGTTGGTTCAAAAAGGAATTCCAATTGGCACTGCCATTGCATTTATGATGGCCGTTGTTGGTTTATCTATACCAGAAGGCTTATTACTTAAAAAAGTAATGACCACAAAACTATTATTCATCTTTTTTGGAGTGGTAGCTGCCTGTATCATTATTTCGGGATATGTATTCAATTTAATATTATAAAAACAACAACCATGAAAAAAACAATTCTAATTCTTTCAGCAATAGCTAGTATCTTTTTAGGTGCCTGTAATAACCATCAAGCTGAATCTACCCAAACAGAAACTCCAACAAAGGATTCTGTTACAACTAATTTTAAAAGCCCTAAAGCTGCCATTACAGTGGATGAAGCTTTGGCATTAAGCAAAGAAGGTGCATTAATTATTGATGTAAGAGAGCCGAATGAAATCGCTGAGTTGGCCTACGATGTTCAGGAAGTAAAAAATATTCCGTTGGGAGAATTAGAATCACGATTAGCAGAAATACCAAAAGATAAACAAGTGATCGTAGTTTGCAAAAAGGGCGGCAGAAGCTCTCAAGCATATGAGCTATTAAAAGAAAAAGGATTTGAAAACATCGCCAACATGGAAGGCGGCATAAGCGCTTGGAGTGAGAAAGGACTACCTACCCTTGCCGACGGTGAAAAGAAAGCCTGTTGTGAAAATCCAAACAGTAAAGATTGTAATCCCGACGGAACTTGTAAGAAAGCTGCCGAAAAAAAGAAATAATAAAATCTAAAAAGCTAAATAACATGAAGCAGTTATTCATAATGTTAAGTACCGTTTTATTATTTGCCGCTTGCAATAATTCAACACCTAAAGCAGAAACTGAAACAAATGCAACAGAAACGCCTGTGAGTATTGCAAAGCAAAATAGATTAGAAATATTTTGTTTTCATGGCACGCGCCAATGTGAGACCTGTAAGAACATGAAAGCAAATACGAAAACTGCCTTAGATAACCATTTTGCAGCACAGTTAAAAGACAGCAGTATTGTTTTCTCGATCGTGGATGTGGATGATGTCAAAAACGAAAAACTAGCAGAGAAATTTCAAGCTACCGGAACTGCTTTGATGATCAACAAAGTGGTAAATGGAAAAGACAGTATTATTGATTGGAGCGATTTTGCTTTTGAAAAGGCGAATGATAATGAAGTTTTTATTTCTGAATTAAAAACCAAAATAGACGCTGTTTTAAAATAATGACGGAGACACTCTATCAATGGATGAACAGCAGTAACTTTCCTTTAGTTTCTGCTTTACTGTTAGGGATCCTTACAGCCATTAGCCCTTGCCCATTAGCTACCAATATTACTGCTATTGCATTTATTTCAAAAAATAATTCCGAAGGCAGAAAAAAAGTTTTGTTGAGCGGTTTGCTTTACACTTTAGGCCTAGCTTTTACCTATACAGGCATTGCGCTTATTATCACTTTTGGAGCCAGCAAATTTCAGGTTGCTAAATTTTTTCAGGGCAATGGCGAAAAATTTGTCGGACCAATAATGGTGCTAGTAGGACTAATAATGCTGAATGTAATTAAACTTAATTTTTTAGGAAAAGGAAATTTTACTGAGAAGTGGAGTGATAAGTTTAAAGAAAAAGGACTGCTTGGTGCTTTCTTATTGGGCGCATTATTTGCAATGGCATTTTGTCCGTATAGTGGCGCCTTATACTTTGGGGCTTTGATACCAATGAGTATTAAAAGTGGTGCAGGCATTTTGTATCCGCTCTTTTACGCACTTGGCGCAGGAACTTTGGTAATGTTTTTTACCGGCATTATTGCTTTTAGCATTTCTCAATTAGGAAAGTATTTTAAAGCGATTCAAAAAACCGAAAAGGTAATGCGGGTAATTGCCGGACTCTTGTTTGTGCTAACCGGATCATATTATATTTTAATTTATTTAAAAGTGATCGAGTAATGAAATTAAAATTAATTCTACTGCTTATAGTTTTAACCAGCGTTTCCTTTGCTCAAAATCCTTCAATAAAAGTATTGGATACCGACTTCTCTAAAGGCAGATTACAAAATGTACAAACCATTTCGTTAGAGGATGCCGTTAAACTGCATGGTCATTTATGCGATGGTTTAGTAGTTGGTTTCTTAGGATTGAAACAAGCCCTTTATCAATTATATCCCGACAGCATTATTGATAGAACTAATAACAGAATAGTCAGTAAGCCTTCTCCTTGTCTTACAGACATTGCCATATTTATGACAGGAGCGAGATACCAATACAATACGTATTATGTTTCAGACAGTATCAACTATCAGTTTATTGTGCAGCGAATAGATAATGAAAAAACCTTTGGCGTTAAACTAAAGCCGGGCATAATGCCCACGGCTATTGATAGCTTGGGGAAACTAGCCACTAAAGGCGAACTGAATGCATGCGGAATTGATTCGCTAAGAAAATTAGAAAGCCAATTTTCTACCTTTTTACTTTCAAAAAATCCTCAAGATCTTTTTATCATTGCAGAAATTAAAAATTACAAATGGGTACCAATTCTAAAAGGTAACTTCCTCAAAACTGATGTGTTAAATAAAAAGTTACAAAACTGTTTGCCAAAATAAATTAATATCGTAATTTTACGATATAATTGGTAATCATTAGTAAATGGGAACGACAAAATCTGAAGAATTCACAGTAAAGGACAACAAGATTGCTGCTTATGCAAAAGCACTTGCGCACCCTGCTCGTATAGCAATTCTTAAAATATTAATTAAAAAGCAAGCTTGTATCTGTGGCGATATAGTAGATGAACTTCCGCTATCTCAAAGCACGGTATCTCAGCATTTGAAAGAATTAAAGGAAGCCGGATTAATAAAAGGTGATATAGACGGTACTAAAGTTTGCTATTGTATAGATGAAAAAGAATGGAAAAATGCTAAAACGTATTTATCCACTTTTTTTGACGAATATACTATCAAAAACAAATGTTGCTAAAAAAAATTGCCATATAGTATCGGTAAATACCGATTAATTTAATAAATAAATAATTAAAAAATAACAAAATGAAATTATCAGATTTTAAAAAACAGTTAGGTTCAACTCAGGAGTTAACTTTTACATTGCCAAACGGAAGTCTGGTTCCAATCCACTTTCATGTTACTGAAGTTGGACAAGTAACCAAACATTTTATCGATTGCGGTGGAACGATAAGAAACGAAAAAGTGGTTAATTTTCAACTATGGGAGGCCAATGATTTTGATCATCGTTTAGCTCCCCAAAGACTAAAAGATATTATTTCTTTATCCGAAAGCAAATTAGGTTTGGAAGATGCAGAGATAGAAGTAGAGTATCAAAGCGAAACCATTGGTAAATACGGATTAGATTTTGACGGAAAAAACTTTGTTTTAACGAACCAATTTACAGCTTGCTTGGCAAACGATAAATGTGGTATTCCTGCCGAGAAATTAAAAGTTAGTTTAAGCGACTTACAAAACACAACTAAAAACGCTTGCACTCCCGGAGGTAAATGTTGCTAAACTAATTTATCGAATATGATTCCATTAATAAAAACATTCTGCGATAACTTAACAAAGGAATTTGAAACAATTCCTGATAATCGAAAAGAGATCTTAGCTAAGATAACGGAATATATTGCTACTAAAATGAAAGAAAATAAACCAATTAATTTGGTTTACATCTGTACCCATAACTCTCGCAGAAGTCATTTTGGGCAGATTTGGGCACATGTGGCCGCAAGTTATTATGGCATTAAAAATGTAAGTACTTTTTCAGGAGGAACGGAAGCAACCGCTTTTAATATAAATGCGATCAACGCTTTAAAAAAAGTGGGCTTTCATGTTAAACCTATCACTAACGATAAGAACACAACGTATCATGTGTTTCATGATGATAATGAAAGTCCGAGTGTTTGTTTTTCAAAAACCTATGATGATGCTACAAATCCTCAAAAGGAATTTGCCGCCATTATGACCTGCAGTGATGCAGAAGAGAACTGTCCGTTTATTCCGGGTGTTGAATTGCGCATTGCAACAACGTATGATGATCCAAAAGCATTCGATAACACAGCACAGCAAGATGCAAAGTACGATGAGCGTTGTAAGCAGATCGCATTAGAAACACTTTTTGTTTTTTATAAACTACAAAAATAAAATGAGAAAATACATTGCAGAAATAATAGGAACATTTGCTATGATCTTTTGTGGAACAGGAGCTATGATAATCGATCAGCAAACAGGCGGCGTTATAAGCCATGCGGGGGTTGCAGCAACCTGGGGTTTAATTGTTGCAGCAATGATCTATACCGTTGGTGATATATCGGGAGCACATTTAAATCCGGCTGTAACCATTGCTTTTTGGGTAGGTAAAGTTTTCCCTACTAAAGAGATTATACCTTACATTTTAAGTCAAGGTATTGGTGCATTTTTAGCAAGCTTTACTTTACGTTATTTATTCCCAGGCAATGATACACTTGGCGCATCCTTACCGGCAGGATCAGCGATGCAATCATTTGTTTTAGAATTAATACTGACTTTCCTTTTAATGTTTACCATCATTCATGTAGCCAAAGGAAGTAAAGAGCAAGGTATGTTTGCAGGCATTGCTATTGGCTCGGTGGTTTTATTAGAAGCCATGTTTGCCGGTCCCATTAGCGGAGCATCCATGAACCCCATCCGCTCAATAAGTCCGGCTGTTGTTTCAGGTCATTTAGAACATTTATGGGTTTATTTAACAGCTCCGGTCTTAGGCGCTATATTAGCAGTTGCAGCCTGGAATGTTTTAAAAGAAAAGGACTCAAAAAAATAAAACATCTATAAAAAATAGATCTTAACTATTTTATTTATTAGCTATTGCATTAGAAAGTAATGATTCTAAAAACAAAATAATTTTTTTATCATCGGCCTCTTTTGGAAAATCAGTTAATGCAGGTAAGTTTTGTTTAAAAAATTTTTGCGAATGTGCCATTTCTAAAATGGTACTTGCCAACGAATGTGGGAATTTATACTTTGGATTATATTGTTTAATGATCGATGAAAACCGTTCGCAAAGATCCTTGTATGGTTTAAACAGCCTGTCATTATTATCCTTACTCACACTTCTGGTTAAATAGGCTTTTGACCCTTCCCAAATAACCAATTTATAACATTCGAATTCAGATATAAAATCTGTTCCTGCAACATTATTTATAGGCTCCTCGGCAATTATTTTTATGATCGTTTTTAGTTTGATCTCAGGGTCGGTTAAATTGTTTATACTATACATCACCTTGTATTCAAGAAAACTCCAGTACCAAGTAATTAAATACACTAAAAGCTTATGCTTATTTTCGAAATAACGGTATATACTGGCCTCGGTAGTCCCTATTTCAATGGCCAGCTTCTTAAAAGTAAAATCTTCAAAGCCTAATTTGTTTATCAAACTTAGCCCTTGTTTAACGATTTTTTTACCTAAAACAGATTCTTCCGGATTGCGAAGAAAAAGTTTTTCATTCATTTTTATACGGACTTCCAGCTGCATATTATACTTCTAACAATAATAGTACAAATATACAAAAAAAAGTTAAAATACTATTTGTAATAGTATTACTATTACAAATTTAATTTCGTATATTCGTCAAAAATTTTGTCATGAATAAATCAGGAATGTTATTTAAATGGCTTTTTAAAGAAAGGACCATTGTATATAAAATATATTTACTTGCTACTTTACAAGGTTTAATGTACTTGGCTGTTCCACTGGGTATACAAGGGATAATCACCTACATTATGGCAGGTAGTTTTTCAGCCTCGCTTATTTTACTTTG
>JALHPG010000036.1 GCA_022842625.1 Bacteroidia bacterium
ATACCATTATTTCTGCCATTTTAGGGATGCCTCATGTATTGGTTTGTATTAATAAAATGGATTTGGTTGATTATTCAGAAGAAAAATACAAACAAATAGAAAGTGATTATTTAACGTTTGCTAAGCAATTAAATTTAAAGGATATTTCATTTATACCTGCGAGTGCTCTAGCAGGAGATAATGTGGTTACTAAATCAGATAAAATGACATGGTATAAAGGTAAACCATTGTTGGAATTTTTAGAAACGATAGAAATTGCGGAAGCAAAACAAACAGATGTATCGCGTTTTCAAGTACAATATGTAATTCGTCCGCAAACCGAAGAGAATCATGATTACAGAGGGTTTGCAGGTAAAGTTGTAAGCGGTAATTACAAAAAAGGTCAACGCGTTGTTGTGTTACCTTCGGGAATTGAAACTGAAATAGAAAAAATAGAGGTTAACCAGCAAGAAGTTGAAGTTGCGGAAATGGATCAACCGGTTGTTTTCCATTTAAAAGACGATGTAGATATAAGTAGAGGCAATTCTATCGTGCCAATAGATCATCTTCCTAAAACAGAAAAAGAAATTACAGCAACAATTTGCTGGATGGATAATGCCGCCTTTATTCCCGGCCAAAAAATATTACTTCAACAAAATAGTTTTAGAACTAAAGCCATAGTTAAGGAGGTTATTAGTAAAATTGATATTCACTCCTTTATGGAACTTCAAAGTGATGGTTCTATGAAATTAAACGATATCTGTAAAGTTTTAATTAAAACTGCCGAACCTATTAGTTTTGATCCATACTCAGAGAACAGAAATACCGGTGGCTTTATTTTAATTAACGAAAACAGCAATAATACAGTTGCTGCAGGCACGATCAACTAAAATTTGGATATTAAATAAATAATTCATTAATTTGCTCCATGAAAACAACAATGCATTTACATCACCACCATAACTTACATCAGGTAGGCTGCGTGTGTATTGCGTTTTAGGAAGAAATATTACTAAACTTAATATATAAAGGCTTACCAATTGGTAGGCCTTTTTTTATGATAAAAACTAAACAAAAACAATGAAAACAAAATTAAAAATAGCAATACAAAAATCAGGTAGATTATCTGAGAGTTCACTCAAATTACTTAAAGAGTGCGGAATAGAATTTGATAATGGATTAAATAAACTCAAAGCAGAGGCTTTTAATTTTCCTTTAGAAGTTTTTTTTCTAAGAGATGATGATATTCCGCAATATGTTGAAGATGGTGTTGCTGATATTGGTATAGTTGGCGAAAACGTAATGCTCGAAAAAAACAGATCTGTGAAATTAGTTGATAAACTCGGTTTTGGAAAATGCCGACTATCTATTGCAGTTCCAAAAGATCAAAAATACAAGTCGATAAAAGATTTTAACGGTAAACGTTTTGCAACCTCGTATCCAATTATTCTTGCAGAATATTTAAAGAAAAATAAAATTAAGGCTGAGATCCAGGAAATAAGTGGCTCGGTAGAAATTGCTCCCGGAATAGGATTAGCAGATGCGATCTGTGATCTGGTAAGCTCCGGTAGTACGCTTTTTACAAATGGATTAAAAGAAGTAGACGTGATCTTAAAATCTGAATCTGTTTTAATTGCAAACAAAAAATTAAAAAAAGAGCAACAAGACATCCTAAATAAATTATTATTCAGAATTAACGCCGTACGTAAATCAAAAAACACAAAATATATTTTATTGAATGCGCCAAATAACAAATTAGAAACAATTTGTAAAATTCTTCCAGGTATGAAAAGCCCTACAATTATTCCTTTAGCAGAAAAAGGATGGAGTTCGGTTCACTCTGTAGTTGAAGAAGATCAGTTTTGGGAGATCATTGAAAAATTAAAGAGTAATGGCGCTCAAGGTATCTTAGTTGTTCCAATAGAAAAAATGATCATATAATGGAAACTATCAACTTCCCTTTAAGAACCGAATGGCCGAAACTATTGCAACGCCCTGCAATAGACACTGCTTCACTTGAACAAACAGTGAATGAAGTATTATTAGATGTGCAAAAGAATGGTGATTCAGCAATAAAAAAATTCACGCTTAAATTTGACAAGGTTCAAATAAATGAATTATTAGTTTCTGAAAAAGAAATAATTGAAGCTGAGGATGTATGCAGCCTAGAATTAAAAGAAGCCATTCAATTGGCAAAAAACAATATTGAAAAATTCCATAGTTCACAAAAAGAAGAAATAAAAATAATTGAAACTGCGCCCGGGGTAAAATGCTGGAGAAGATCTGTTGGAATTGAAAAAGTAGGTTTATATATCCCCGGAGGCTCCGCCCCTTTATTCTCAACTATTCTAATGCTGGGCGTTCCTGCAAAATTAGCCGGTTGCAAAGAAATTATTTTATGCAGCCCACCCGATAAAGAGGGTAAATTAAATCCTGCAATATTGTATGCTGCAAAATTAGTGGGCATCACAAAAATTTATAAGATCGGTGGCGTTCAGGCAATAGCTGCCATGGCTTTTGGCACAGAGTCAGTTCCTAAAGTTTACAAAATATTTGGTCCGGGTAATCAATACGTTACTTGTGCCAAACAATTAGTAAATAAAAACGGAACAGCCATTGATATGCCTGCAGGTCCATCAGAATTAGCAGTAATTGCAGATGAAACCTGTGTTCCCGCATTTGTTGCGGCCGATCTATTATCTCAAGCTGAACACGGAGAAGATTCTCAAGTGATCCTGATCTCTACAAACGAAAAAATATTATCAGAAATAAAATTAGAGGTATTTAAACAATTAGAATTTTTGCCAAGAAAAATAACTGCTGCTAAAGCATTAGAAAACAGCAAAGCCATTATAATCAAAACTATTAGCGAAGCAATTGATCTAATAAATGAATATGCACCTGAACATTTAATTATCGCGTGCAAGAATGAAGAAGAACTAGCAGAAAAAATAATTAATGCCGGCTCCATTTTTTTAGGGAATTATTCTTGCGAGAGCGCAGGTGATTATGCTTCAGGAACAAACCATGCGCTGCCAACTAATGGCTATGCTAAGGCATATAGCGGAGTTTCCTTGGATAGTTTTGTTAAAAAAATAACCGTTCAAAAATTAACTCAACAAGGCATAAATAACATTGGTTCGGCTATAGAATTAATGGCAGAAGCCGAAGGTTTGCAAGCACACAAAAATGCTGTAACTATACGATTAAATAAATAAATTTAAACAACGAATTATAATTAATAAAATGGAATTCGAATTAGATAAATTATTAAGAGAAAATATAAAAAAACTAATACCCTACTCTTCTGCTCGTGATGAATACAAAGGAAAAGAAGGAATATTTTTAGATGCCAACGAAAACACAAATGGTGCGCCTGTATCTTTTGGAAAAGAATTGGGTCTAAACCTTAATCGTTACCCCGATCCTTTACAATTGGATCTAAAAGAAAAACTTGGAAAAATAAAAGGATTACCAATTGAAAATATTTTTTTGGGTAATGGCAGCGACGAGGCTATAGACATTCTATTCCGCGCATTCTGTAATCCTGCAAAAGACAATGTAATTGTTTGTCCACCTACTTATGGTATGTACGAAATATCAGCAAAAATAAATGATGTAGCCGTTATAAAAGTTCCATTACTAAAAGAAACGTTTCAATTAGACACAGAAAATATTATCAAATCAATTAACGAAAACACCAAACTGATCTTTTTTTGTTGCCCAAATAATCCAACTGGCAATGGTGTAAAATGGGATTCCATAAAATTAATTTTAGATTCATTTAAAGGTATCGTGGTAATTGATGAAGCTTACATAAATTTTGCAAGCTATAGAAGTTTAATTCCCGAATTATTAAACTATCCGAATTTAGTGATTCTTCAAACGCTATCTAAGGCTTGGGGGCTGGCAGGTTTAAGAGTTGGCGCAGCGTTTGCAGCAAGACAAATTATAGATGTATTTAATAAAATAAAACCACCTTACAATATTAATGTCGTTTCACAGAAATTAGCTATTGAAGCGCTCGATAATTTAGAACAAATAAATAGTTGGATCAAAGAAGTAGTTGCCGAAAGAAATAAACTGGCCGCAGAACTCATTAAACTTCCGTTTGTTTTAAAAGTTTATCCGAGCGAAGCAAATTTTATTTTAGTAAAAACAAACGATCCGGCCGGCATCTACCAATATCTTGCAGAAAATAAGATCATTATCCGTAATAGAAGCAGCATTACTTTGTGTGAAGGTTGCTTAAGAATAACCATTGGTACTAAAGAAGAAAACAAACAATTATTGACTACACTCTTAAATTACAGTAAATGAAAAAAATATTATTTATAGACCGCGATGGTACATTGATATTTGAACCAACAGATTTTCAAATTGATAGTTTTGAAAAGCTTAAATTTTTACCAGGAGTATTTACCTGGCTAGGCAAAATAGCGCGCGAATTGGATTATGAATTTGTAATGGTAACTAATCAAGACGGACTAGGCACAGATTCATTTCCCGAAAATACGTTTTGGCCGGTTCAAAATTTTATTATCGAAACCTTAAAAGCAGAAGGGGTTGTTTTTTCGGAAATATGCATTGACAGATCATTTGAAAAAGATAATTCTCCAAATAGAAAACCGAATACAGGCATGCTTACAAGTTATTTAAATGGAAGTTATGATCTGAAAAATTCGTATGTTATTGGAGATAGGATTACGGATATAAAACTCGCTAAGAACCTAGGAGCAAAAGCCATCTTCATAAAAAATTATGATAAAATAGACGGGTATGAAGCACAAATTGCTTTACAATGTGAAAACTGGAAAGAGATCTACGACTTTTTAAAATTGCCTGAAAGAAAGATCTCTCAAATACGCAAAACAAAAGAAACAGATATCTCCATTGAAATAAATTTAGATGGAAGCGGAAAATCTCAAATATCTACAGGCATTGCTTTTTTTGATCATATGTTAGAACAAATTTCAAAGCACGGAAACATAGATTTAAATATTACAGCAAAAGGTGACCTTCACATTGATGAACATCACACAATTGAAGATGTTGGAATAACTTTAGGCGAGGCTTTTTTAAATGCACTGGGTGACAAAAAAGGCATTGAACGCTATGGATTTTGTTTGCCAATGGATGATTGTTTGGCGCAAGTGGCATTAGACTTTGGCGGAAGAAATTGGATCGTATGGGAAGCAGAATTTAAAAGAGAAAAAATTGGAGAAATGCCAACAGAAATGTTTTACCACTTTTTTAAATCCTTTAGCGATGCTTCAAAATGTAATTTAAATATTAAAGCAGAAGGCCAAAATGAGCATCATAAAATTGAAGCGATCTTTAAAGCCTTTGCAAAAGCAATAAAAATTGCCATAAAAAGAGATAGTAATAATATGAGTTTACCCTCAACAAAAGGTCTACTATAAATGACGATCGTAATACTAAAATATAATGCCGGTAATATTCGCTCCGTATCCTTTGCTTTAGAGCGAATTGGAATAGAACCTATAATTACTGATGATCCTGATCAAATTATTTCGGCTGATAAAGTAATTTTCCCCGGAGTTGGTGAAGCAAGCAGTGCTATGAATTATTTGCGTGAAAAAAAATTGAATGAAGTTATTAGACAATTAAAACAACCTGTATTAGGCATCTGTTTAGGAATGCAGCTTATGTGCAGTTCATCGGAAGAAGGTAATACAACATGTTTAGGGATATTTGATCAGAAAATAAAATTATTTAACAAACCTCAACTTAAAGTTCCTCAAATCGGCTGGAATACAATTTTTGATCTAAAAACAGATTTATTCAAAGGGATAAAAGAACAGGAATATCAATATTTTGTGCATAGTTATTACGCCGAATTGGGTGAAAACACAATTGCAAAAACAAATTACGAATTAGATTACAGTTCTGCTTTACACAAAAATAATTTTTACGGCGTACAGTTTCATCCCGAAAAATCAAGCACTGCAGGACAAACACTATTAGAAAATTTTATAAAATTATAATTATGGAAATAATTCCTGCAATAGATATTATTGACGGCAAATGTGTACGTTTAACGCAAGGCGACTATTCTCAAAAAAAGATCTATAACGAAGATCCGTTGGAGGTTGCTTTGGAATTTGAAGATATTGGGATTAAACGTTTACACTTGGTTGATCTGGATGGCGCTAAAGAAGGAAAAGTGATCAACTTTAAAGTGCTCGAAAAAATCGCCAACAAAACTAAATTAAAAATTGATTTTGGCGGAGGCATTAAAACTAATGAAGATATTCATTCCATCTTTGAGGCCGGCGCTAGCATAGCAACAATAGGGAGTTTGGCCGTAAAAAATAAATTGCTTTTTTTTAGTTGGTTAGAAAAATATGGTCCAGAAAAAATCCTATTGGGCGCAGATGTAAAAAACGAAAAAATAGCAATTAATGGCTGGTTAGAAACTACTGAACTTTCAATATTCGATTTTATTAAAGAAAATATGGAACAAGGCATAAAAAATATTTTCTGTACGGATATTTCAAAAGATGGTTTATTGGAAGGTCCATCAATTGATCTGTATAAAAAAATAATAATGGAATTTCCGAAAATAAATTTAATTGCAAGTGGCGGAGTTGCTAATTTAAAAGATCTGGATGACTTAAAAGAAATTGGATGTTCAGGGGCTATTGTAGGAAAAGCCATTTATGAAAAACGTATTACACTTACCGAATTACAAAAATTTATTTAAATGTTAGCCAAGAGAATTATACCATGCTTAGACATTAAAGATGGTAGAACCGTTAAGGGAATCAATTTTGAGAACATTCGCGATGCAGGAGATCCGGTGGAACTGGCGATCAGGTATGCTCAAGAGGGCGCTGACGAGCTAGTATTTTTAGATATCACTGCAACGAACGAAAAAAGAAGAACATTAGCTGAACTGGTAACTAAAATTGCAAAACAAATTAATATTCCATTTACAGTTGGTGGCGGTATTAATTCAATTGAAGACGTCACTACACTTTTAAATGCCGGAGCAGATAAAATTTCAATAAATAGCGCCGCAATCAAAGATCCTGAACTGATAAAAAAATTAGCAGATCAATTCGGCAGCCAGTGTATTGTTTTAGCTATTGATACTAAGTTTGAAAATAATGATTGGTGGGTGTATTTAAATGGTGGAAGGGTTAAGACGGAATTATTGGCTTTAAACTGGTCTAAGCAAGCAGTTAAATTAGGCGCAGGAGAAATTTTACTTACATCAATGAATAACGATGGCACAAAAAGTGGTTTCGCAATAGATATTACAAAACAAATTTCAGAAGCTGTAAATGTACCTGTAATTGCCAGCGGGGGAGCAGGAAAAATGGAACATTTTAAAGAAGTATTTACTGCCGGAAAGGCGGATGCTGCTTTAGCAGCAAGTGTTTTTCATTTTGACGAAATTAAAATTTTGGAATTGAAAAAATACTTATCTTCAAAAAGTATACCAATAAGACTATAAAAAAACAATGATCTTGCAAAGCAAAATAAAGCTTTTAATTTTCGCTAAAAAAAATATTTATTTATTATTGTTTTTTGTGCTTTTCGTTAAAACAAATGCTCAGCAAAATAAATTTGATAGTTTAAAAAAAGAATTAAAAACCACAACAGCAATAGAAAAACGCGTACCGCTTTTAATAGAAATTGCCAAAAGCATTTACATTTCCATTCCTGATTCATCTATAAGCTATTGCGAACAAGCCGAGGAATTAAGCAAAAAATATAATCTACAAGTACAACTTGCATTCTCACTTCATTGCGAATCGCGATACCTTCTTTTAAAAGGCGATATAAAAGCCACCATTGATAAACTAACACAAGCGATCGCGATCTTCGAAAAAAATAATGAAAAAAAAGGTCTGGCAAAAGCCTATTCACTTAAGTCTGTTGCACTTGGCCGCTTAAATAAACATAATGAAGCACTAGAGTATTTATTAAAAGCAAAAACTATTTTCATAGAAATTAATGATAAGGATGGAATAGCAAATACGTTAACAAATATAGCTAATACAAACTGCGATCTGGATCAGCCAAGCAAGGGACTTGATGCACTTACCGAATACAAAAAACTTAATATTCCAAAGTCCGGGCGAGAGTTTTATTTTGAAGTAAGTTCGGGAAATATTTATTATAAATTAGGTAACTACGTAGAGGCTATTAATCACTATAAAAACTGTACACAAATTGCACAAGAATTTAAAATGCTCGATAGTGAAATTACAGGACTGACACTTACTGCCGAGTGTTATAAAAAAATGAACAATTTAATAGCGGCCAAAAGTTTTTACACAAAAGCAATTGATCTATCAAAACAAAATAATTTAATTGTTGAAGAAAGTGAAGCGCTTAAAGGTATTATTAGTGTTTACGAACATGAAGCTGATTTTAAAAATGCATTCTATTCATTAAAACATTCAAAAGCTATTGATGACACAATTTTTACGCTAGAAAAAATTAAAAGCATAAATGATATTGAAAGTAAATTGACCATCACCGAAAAAGAAAAAATAATTGCAGAGCAAAACTTAAGTATCGAAAAAGAAAAAGTTGAAAGTTCTTCTCTTAAAAATAAATTGGCCTACCTATTTGCCGGGCTGGCTATTGTTATTATTGCCTTTATACTTTTATTTTACAATAACAGAAAAACAAAAAAATTATTTACGCTTATCGAAAAACAAAAGGAAGAGGTTGAGTTTCAAAAAGAAATAATTGAAATAAAAAATAAGGACCTTATGGACTCCATTGTTTATGCTCGTCATATACAAGGAAGCATGCTCCCATCCGATAAAACAATGCAAGATCTATTTAAAGAATCTTTTGTCTTATATAAACCTAAAGACGTTATTGCCGGAGATTTTTACTGGACAGAGGTCATAGAAAACAGATCTGTTTTAGTTGTTGGTGATTGCACCGGTCATGGCGTTCCGGGGGCATTAGTAAGTGTAGTTGCCTGCAATGCATTAAGTAGAGCAGTAAAAGAATTTAAGTTAAACGAACCGGCACTTATTTTTGATAAGGTGAATGAATTAATGCAGGAAACTTTTTCTAAAAGTGATTACGAAGTGAATGATGGCATGGATGGTGCAATATGCATATTTGATTTCAATAACATGAAATTACATATTGCAGCAGCGCACAACCCTGTTTGGATAACCACTCCAACAAATAAAACAGAATTTTGGGATGAGACTTGGGTATTATCGCAAATAAATGCAGACAAACAACCGATAGGAAGATTTAATGAGAAGACAGTTCCTTTTCAATCTAAAACTATTTCTATTCAAAAAGGTGAAATGATATACCTTTTTACTGATGGATATGCTGATCAATTTGGTGGGCCAAAAGGCAAAAAATTTAAGAATAAACAATTTCAGGAACTGATCGTTTCGATCTCTAAATTACCATTAGAAAAACAAAAAGAACAACTAGATACAGCTATTGAGAATTGGAAAGGAACCCTGGATCAGGTTGACGATATTTTAATAGTTGGAATAAGAATTTAATTTAAAAACATGACACCTAATTTTAATAAATCAGATAACGGATTGATTCCCGTAATTGTTCAGGATAACTTAACCAATGTTGTTTTAATGCTTGGTTACATGAATGCCGAGGCTTTTGAAAAAACAAAAAAAGAAAATCGCGTAACGTTTTTCTCACGATCAAAAAACAGACTATGGACAAAAGGAGAAGAAAGTAAAAATTTCTTAACTGTAAATTCTATTTTATTAGACTGTGATGACGACACTTTATTAATTAAAGCAACGCCGCAAGGTCCGGTTTGTCATACCGGCAACGACACCTGTTTTAAAGAAAATAATAATTCAGAGAATTTTTTATTTGAATTAGAAAGCATTATTAACGAGCGAAAAAACAACCCTTCAGACACCTCTTACACATCCAGTCTGTTTAAAAAAGGGATAAATAAAATTGCTCAAAAAGTTGGCGAAGAGGCTGTAGAATTAGTAATTGAAGCAAAGGACGATAACAGATCATTATTTTTAAACGAAGCTTCAGACTTGTTATATCATTACTTGATCTTGTTACAAGCAAAAGATGCTTCGCTAAAAGATATAATTACAGTTTTAAAGGGAAGAGATAAACGTAAGAATTAAAATTACTTTGTTCCTGCCTTTGGTTTTGGTTTAGGCTGTGGCTTCTTTACTTTTTCGGTATTTTCAACCGGAGGAACATAGCCCGGCTTTTGTTTTAAAGTAAAATTTCTGTTTTTTTCGATTTCAATTTTTCCAAAATCAGAAATGGTAATATCTTCTTTATACTCCACATAACCCGGAGAGTTTATTGCCAGGTGATAAAAACCGGCTGGTAAGCTCATTACAAATCTTCCGGTTTTTGAATGAGGTGTAAAATTATATTCGATCTTATTTTGAACGTTTGTAATGATCATCGAAACAGAATAAGCTTTTGGTTGTTTTTTTACAACGGTATCTCCTAAATATATTTGTCCTGTAAATATTTTTATTATTTGATCGTTATCATTAAACTTTATTCTGTAAATATCAAGATCGCCAAATCCACCTGGTCTAAATGCGCTTATATAAGCAACCCTATCATCCGGCGTTACGCAAATATTCCTATCATCATCGGTAGAATTAACAGGGTATCCTAAATTTTCTGGCTCTGTAAACGTGTTATCACCAACGGTCCACTCTGTTTTAAATAGATCATAACCACCCATACTGTTATGCCCTTCACTTGCAAAATAAAGTGTTGCACAATCGTTTGATAAATAAGGGAAGTCTTCGTTATACTCTGTATTAATTGTTGGTGGTAATTTTTGAGAAGGTCCCCATTTGCCATTTGGCAATTTTTTACAAACGTATAAGTCGCTATTAGAATTAATTTTATCTCGTCTGGCAAAAACCATAATGCTTCCATCTTCATTTAAACAACCACTCGTTTCAATTTTAGCATTAATTAATGGATCGCACAATTTAGGTTTTGGAAACTCTGAAGTATTATCTTTTCTGGACGAAACATATAGATCACCAAATTTATCAATATGATCTAAATATAAGTATAGTTCTAGTCCATCGGGACGTAAACCAACCACTTGTTCATCTAATGACCCATTGATTGCTTTTCCTGCATTTACGGCTTTTGTCCAATTTGAATTTTCAATTTTACTGTAATAAACATCACTACTATGGTAGCCATCCATTTCAACTTTTTTTCCACCAATGTTTTCTTTTCTTCTTGATGTAAATGCTAATACGGTTTCATCTGCGCTAACAAAAGGATAATAATCCGGCTCATCACTATTAATATCTTTTCCTAAATTTTGAAAAGTAACTTTTGATGGCGTATCCATAAATTTTTGCGCGTTGGCGCAATTTTCTAAATAGCGTTTAACCTTATCTCCGTCTTTAGGTTTAAGACTTTTATATTTTTCAAATGAAGTAATAGCATCGTCAATTCTGTTATTTAGCATATAGGCTCTACCTAAGTTGATCCAAACCTCTTCATTGCTTTTTGGGTCTTTAGAATAATCCTCAAAGTATTTTATTGCCTCTTCACGGTTTATTTTGGTATTTAAATAACAAATTCCAAGATTGTATTTGATTTTACTGTTATCGCGATCTTTTTTTAATTCGGCTTTATATATAGGAATAGCCATTAAATAATTTTTATATTTAAAATGCTCATGAGCATCGTCAATGTCCTTCTTCTTACTTCCACTATTTGATTGCGAAAATAAATTAAGGCTAAAGCACAAAATAACTAATATGGCAGAAAATCTTTGTTTCATTTTGGGAGGACTAATATAATAAAATAATAAAACATCATTTAATAAAAAAGCAATATTCCGTTATTTTTTTTGAGATAATTTAAAAAGTTCGTCTTTTTCCTTTTTTGTGAGGCTATCATAACCACTTTTCGAAATTTTGTCCAAAATCTCATTCATTACCTGTTCAGAATTGTAGCTTTTTTTTCCTAAATCATTTAGGTTAGAATTTTTACTCACAACTTTTAGATTATTTTTCCTGTTCTTTAAAAAATTTAGGTTAAAAAAATCAACGCCTTTTGTTAAATTATAGCCATACAAAGCGCCAAATAAGGCGCCTCCAATATGAGATAATTTTCCTCCTGTATTAACAGAAAGATCAATTATAGTGCTAACTCCAAATGTTATTAAGTAAAAATACTTATAAGGTAACTCTACAACACCAAACAAATAAACCCTATAATTAGGTGAATAAACGGCCATAACCGCTCCAACGCCAAGTACCGCTGCTGAGGCTCCTAGTAACAATGAGTTTGCAAAAGAGGCAGGAAATAGTAATCCTAAAATCAAAACAAGTGCGCCTCCCGATAAACCGCTCATTACATATACATAAAGCATTTTTTTTTGCCCTAGGATATTGAAAAAGACCTGAGAAGTAAAATAAAATAACACCATATTCCAAAAAATGTGACCAAGATTTTCGTGGGCAAACATATAAGTAAAAAGGGTCCAGAATTTAAACAGAAAATCATACCCTCCAATTGGCAAAGCAACATAGGGGGTTAAATATAAATGAGAAAGATTACCAACAAGGTTTAGGGTTAAAAAAACGGCAATATTGGCAATAATAATTTGGGCAAGAATACCTTGCCGCTGAAAATTATTTTTTATGTTTTGAATGAAATTCATTTTAATAAAAATGCTGCTTGTCTTTACGCCAGATCAAAATTATTATTACACCTACAAATAAACCACCTAAATGTGCAAAATGTGCCACATTATCAGCAGCATCACTCCTTATGCCTGAAAATAATTCTATAGCGCCATAGGCAATAACTAACCATTTTGCCTTTATAGGAAATAAGAAATAGAGATATAACATTCGGTTAGGAAACAACATACCAAAACCACCAAGTAAGCCAAAAAGAGAACCTGATGCACCTACAATAACATGCGAATTAAGGTATTGATTTTTATAATCCAATAAAAATTGAGAAGCTAAACTTAGTGCCCTAGGCGAGTTTTCTTGACTGGCAAGATTGTATTGATTAACAAAATCGTTATATAACGAAACAAACTCAAAGGATACATTGCTTTGAAACTGAGGAGTGCTTAATAAATTTTCAAACGACTCTCTGGTTAGATTATTTTGTACCAGAGTTATTGCATCGATCACGGGGCTACTGGTAAAATAAATAACCACCAACTGCGCCAATGCAGCGCCTAATCCGGTTAAAACATAAAATATCAAAAATCGTTTCGGACCCCAGGTTTGCTCTAAAACTTGTCCGAAAATATAAAGCCCAAACATATTAAAGAAAATATGCTGAATATTTCCATGCATAAATAAATAGGTAATAAACTGGTGTGGCTTAAAATCGGGCGCGGATGGGTAGTGCAACCCTAAATATTTATTTAGGTCGATATTTTGAGAACTTTGTAAAGCAACCGATAAAAGGTAAAACAACACATTAATTATAATAATGTTTTTTGTTACTACCGGCAAGCCGCCAAAAGCCCCTGGCCTGTATTGATTATTAAAATTCATTTATTTTTTAAAAAACTTTTCTATTTCTAAATAATCTACTTCCATCATAATAGATTTGCCTGAGGCAGTGTATAATGGATTTTCACAATTAATAAGATGTTCCAATATCAATCGCATTTCCTCCTCTTCAAGCTGTTTTCCGTATTTTATACAGGTATTATAAGCAATAGCCCTGCATAAATTATCATGCTTTTCAATTTTACTATCGATAGTATTTAACTTAAAGGTTTCAAGTATACCCTCCACAGTTTCAATAATTTTAAAATCTTTAAGATCACTGGGTGTTCCGTTTATTACTATACTGTTTTTACCAAACACTTCAAAGTCAAAGCCCAGTAATTTAAACTCGTTGGTTAGATCCTTTATTAGAGTAAAATCGTTGGCGCTTAACTCCATTTGTTCAGGAAATAATAGTTGCTGAGAAGCGATTTTAGTTTCCTGTTTTGTTTTTAAATAATGCTCATACACAATGCGCTCGTGAGCCCTTTGTTGATCTACAATTAAAACATTTTTATTATAAGTGGTTACTATGTATTTTTTATTTAATTGAAAAAAACTAAAATTTACTGCTTCGGTTTTTAATTCTTCCAATGCATTTTGCTGAGAAACGTTTTGAGTAGTTACACTATTTTCAGGGGTATTTTTAAAGCCTTCAAACATGGTTTCCCAATGTTCTTTGTTTGCTTTTTGCAATGGATTTTCAGTGGAATGTGAGGAGCCGGAATTAAATGGATTATAATTTTGATTATAACTCACTTTTGGTTGTGTTATTATTCTATTTTCAGATTGAGCATCCATATTTAAACTCATTTCCGAATCAAAATCCAATGATGGGCCAACATTTGCCTTGCCTAAAGCACGTTTAATAGAGCTAAGTAAAAGCATATAAACCGATTTTTCGTCGGTAAATTTTATTTCTGTTTTTGTTGGATGAATATTGATATCAATATTTTTTGGATCCATCTCTAAAAACAAAAAATAACGCGGGTGAGACTGATAGGTAATAAGATCTTTGTAGGCTTCGTAAACCGCATGATTTAAAAACGGGTTTTTTACAAAACGGTTGTTTACAAAAAAATATTGTTCTTTACGGGTTTTAATTGCAGCTTCAGGTAAACTAACATAACCATGAATTTTTACAAAAGTAGCGTCTTCGTTTATTGGCGCGAGCTCCTTTTGAATGTAACTACCGATAAGTGATTTTATTCTCTGCATCAAATTTCCGGCAGGAAGATTTAAAACCTCGTTGCCGTTACTCTGAAAAATAAAATGAATATTTGTGTGAGGTATTGCTACTCGTTCAATTTCATCTATAATGTGTTTTTGTTCTACCTGATCGTTCTTCAAAAAATTTCGTCTGGCAGGAACATTATAAAATAAATTTTTTACAATAAAAGTGGTTCCTGTTGGGCACTGACATTCGCTTTGGGCAATAAATTTTCCGCCATCAATTTCAATATGCTGACCAATGATATCGTCTTCTTTTTTTGTTTTTAATTCAACCTGAGCTATTGCGGCAATACTGGCTAAAGCCTCGCCTCTAAATCCCTTAGTGGTTAAAGCAAAAAGATCATCGGCAGTGCTAATTTTAGATGTAGCATGGCGTTCAAAACACATGCGGGCATCAAAAGGATTCATTCCTTTTCCGTTATCAATTACCTGAATGAGCGATTTGCCGGCATCTTTAATTATTAATTTGATTTGAGTAGCCCCGGCATCGATCGCGTTCTCTAACAGTTCTTTTACAACACTGGCTGGCCTTTGCACTACTTCTCCAGCGGCAATTTGATTGGCAACATGATCGGGTAAAAGGGCTATAGTATTATTGGACATAAATCGTTCAAAAATAGCGATAATGTAATTTTAAAAATTTTATTTCTTTCACCATGTTTTACATAAACTTAAAAAAGATAGGTCTCGCCATTTGTTAAAAAAATTAATTAACAATAAATGATAGTAAAACTATAATTTAAGTTGTTAATAATCAATTATTTGTATTTTTAGATTGTTAATAAAGTCGTTTTTAACCCAATTGTTCAAAAATATTTAATAAGTTAGCTAATTATTTTTTAAGACTTTTTTAAACAATTAATTTAATTAATTACAATTATGAGACTTTTTTACAAACTTACATTAAGCTCTTTATTTTTTTTAACTTTTTTTACAGTAAGATCCCAAGAAACAGATCTTTTAAAAACCTTCATTAATAAAAATAATATTGCATTAAGAAGTATTCAAAAAAACTCAATGTCAGCTCCGGCAGATGCAAAAAACACAGCAAATTTTAAAGAGCTATTAAAATTCCACATCGTTTCAATTAAATTATACTCTTCTAATAAAGAAAATAGTGCTTCATCAGCTTATAAAGTAAGAGAAGAAAGTTTAAAATATATAACCAAAAATGTTAGTGGCTCGTCAGAATATTTTAAAATTACAGATGAAGATGCGAAGTTGTTTGTAACCAAAACAGAGGCTCCATCTCCAAATTCATATTTAACCGAAAGCGAATTAAGATCAATCGAAACAATTGATATCAAAGACCCTAAGCTCTTCAATAATTTTACTACAAACATTCAATAAAATAATTCAGTCAAAAAAAATTACAAACATCCCCATGCGTCAATTTAATTTTCTAGTTCCGATTCTTGCCTTGTTTATAGCCTTTCAAACAGCAGGTTATTCACAAACTTGCCCAGCACCAAGTATTAATGCTCAAGCGGGTACCGGGCCAAGCACTACTATTTGCTCTGGCCTCTGTGCGAATTTAACAGCATCTGTTGTTCCTGTTAATTCAACTACAAGTTATTCTGTTAGTGCAATTCCTTACACTCCTTTCCCATATGCAGGTGGTACCTCCCCTGTTGGGCCTGTTGATGATGTTTGGAGCGGGGTATTAAACATTGGTTTTAATTTCTGTTATTTTGGAAACAATTTTAATCAATTATGCGTTGGAACCAATGGTGAAATTACTTTTAACCTTGCAAGTGCCAACCAAAACGAAAGCTTTCCTGTTACAGCTATATTGCCAAATTTAACAGAACATCCCGGCAATACAATTTGTGGTGCTTATAGAGATATCAACCCTGCTGTGGGCGGAAACGTTCGAACTTACACAACGGGTGTTGCTCCTTGTAGAAAATTTGTTGCATATTGGTTGAATGTACCTCTATACCAATGTAACAATCCTCAATCAACTTTTCAAATAGTTTTACATGAGAGTTCAAATATTATTGAGGTTAATATTCAAAACAGTTCTGGATCATGTCTCGGGTGGCAAAATGGTAGAGGTTTAATTGGAATTCAAAATGCCTTAGGAACGATAGTAACAGCTCCGCCAACTAGAAATGTTTTAACGGCATGGACAGCTAACAATGAATCTTGGAGATTTACTCCTACAGGCGCTCCTACTTTTACGGTTAACTGGGCGGGTCCGTCAGGTTTTACTGCTACCGGCTTAACTGCCAACCCTTGTCCTACTGCTACCGGAAATTATACAGCTACAATGAATTTACAAAATTGTGCCGGCGGTACAATAACAACTTTTACATCTGCAGTACAAGTATCAGTTACCCCAACACCAACTGTTCTGGCTTCAGCTTCGCCAACTTCTATTTGCGCGGGAGCATCCTCAACATTGAGTGCTAATGGTGCAACTACATATACTTGGCAACCCGGAAACTTAGTAGGTTCTAGTGTTGTAGTAAACCCTGCGGCAACCACTGTATATACGGTTACCGGCCAAACAGCCTCTTGTACAAACTCAACTACAGTTCAAGTTGTAGTTAACTCAACTGTTACTGCAACTGCAAGTTCGGCATCTATCTGTAGCGGTTCGTCTGCAACCTTAACAGGAAGTGGTGCTACAACTTATACATGGAATCCGGGGAATATAATTTCTTCGACTGCTGTTGTATCACCTTTAACAAATACTACTTACACATTAACCGGAACAAACGGTGCGTGTACTAGTTCAACAACAATTCTAATAACGGTTACTACTCCACCAACTGTTAATGCATTTAATTTAAGTGGTACAATTTGTTCAGGAACAACCGCAACGTTAGTTGGTACCGGTGCGTTAACTTACACTTGGAATCCCGGTGCAATTGTTGGGAACATTGTAACGGTTACTCCAACTATTACTACAACTTATACGGTTATTGGAGCAATAGGTAGTTGTACTGCGCAAGCTACAATATCTGTCCCTGTAATTAACGGTCCAACACTAACAGTAATTGCAAGTCCAACAGCAATTTGTTCTGGAAACAGTGCCACATTAAGTGCATCAGGCGCGATAAGTTATACATGGAATCCGGGTGCAATTGCATCTTCATCTATTGTAATTACCCCTCCGGTTACTACCACTTATTCAGTTTCAGGAACTAACGCTTTTGGTTGTGTTACAACAAATACATTATCCTATTCAGTTACCCCTACACCAACATTAAATACTATTTCTTCATCTGCTGCTATATGTGCCGGTAATTCTGCCACATTAAGTTCTTCAGGAGCTACAACTTATACTTGGAATCCGGGTGCTTTAACCGGAGGAACTATTACAGTTTCGCCTGCAACCAATACAACTTATACTGTAGTAGGTGCAAATGGAAATTGTACAAGTTCGCAAACTATTAGCTTAATTGTAAATCCTAATCCAACAGTTACTGCAAGTGCATCTCCAACAGTAATTTGCAGCGGCAACTCAAGTACCCTAACAGCAACAGGCGCCACAAGTTATACTTGGAATCCGGGAGCCATTGTTGGCGGTACTGTTACCGTAACACCTGGTTCAACTACGATTTACACGTTAACCGGTAGCAATGCTGCAGGATGTACAAATTCTACCACCAGCCAGGTATCAGTTAATATTACACCAACACTTAATCCTATTGTTACTCCAACTGGAATTTGTGTTGGAAGCACAGCAACTTTATCAACCGGAGGAGCAACCACCTATACTTGGAATCCTGGGAACTTGAATGGATCCAGTGTTTCGGTTTCACCATTAGTAACAACAACTTATACCGTTGTAGGTTCTAACGGAAATTGTACTGATACAAAAACAGTAACCTTATTAGTAAGTCCGGTTCCTACTGTAAATGCAACAAGTAATCCAACCGCGATCTGTAATGGCGCTTCAGCAACATTAACCGCTATTGGAGCTACTAGTTATACGTGGAATCCAGGAAACATTACCGGAAATCCTATAACGGTTAATCCGATTACCTCAACATTATACACTGTAACCGGTAGTAATGGAATTTGTTCTTCAACCGCTACTGTAAACTTAATTGTTAATCCAAATCCTACAATAACTGCCTCTGCAAATCCAACCAATATTTGTGTTGGAAGCTCAGCAACACTTAGTTCGTCAGGAGCCACAAGTTACACTTGGAATCCTGGTGCATTAACAGGTGGAACAATTACGGTTTCGCCGGCTGCAACCACCCTATATACAGTTACAGGTGCTAACGGTTTTGGATGTACCACAACCAATACTGTAAATTTAATTGTTACACCAATCCCAACAGTAAATGCTACAGCTAGTAGCTTATCTATTTGTGCCGGGAATTCTACTACATTAACTGCCAATGGAGCTACTACATATACTTGGAATCCGGGAGCGTTGATCGGTTCAAATGTAACTGTAACACCTGCAACTAATACAACGTATACAGTTACTGGTTCAAACGGTGTTTGTTCTAGTACCACTACAATTGCTATTACAGTAAATCCAAATCCAACCATCACAGCCATTGTTTCTCCTACAAATATTTGCGCAGGAAGTTCTGCAACTCTAAGTTCATCCGGAGCAACAAGTTATACATGGAATCCTGGTGCTTTAACCGGAGGTACAGTTACTGTGACGCCTACTTCAACAACCCTTTATACAGTTACTGCATCTAACGCATTTGGTTGTACCGCAACTAGAACAGTAAATTTAATTGTTACGCCAATACCTACAGTTAATCCTGTTGCCTCACCTGCTAATATTTGTATTGGAGGTTCAAGTACATTAACTGCAACTGGCGCTACAACTTACACTTGGAATCCGGGTGCTTTAACAGGAAGCAACGTTGTTGTTACACCTGTTGCAAATACAACCTATACGGTTATAGGCTCTAATGGTAGTTGTACTGACACAAAAACAGTAACTGTAAATGTTAATCCATTACCTACTTTAATTACATCAGCATCACCTACTGCAATTTGTAGTGGAGCATCTTCAACATTATCAGTATCCGGAGCTGCAACATATACTTGGAATCCGGGAGCGCTTGTTGGTTCGGCTGTTGTTGTTTCTCCAACAATTACAACAAACTATACCGTTATTGGTACCAGTTCGTTAGGCTGTACAAATACCACAACAGTAACTTTAATTGTTAATCCAATTCCATCATTAACTGTTAGTGCAACACCTACTGCAATTTGCAGTGGTAATTCAACAACTTTAACCGGTACCGCCTCAGGTGGCGGACCTTTTACTTCTCTTTGGAATCCAGGTGCTATCGCAGCTAACCCAGCCGTTGTTTCTCCATTAACCAACACTACCTATACATGGAATGTGACCAATAGTTTTGGTTGCGTAAATAGTAGAACTATTTCTATTAATGTAACACCAACCCCAACAGTAATTGTTTCGGCAGGAAGTTTAACACTTTGTGCAGGTAACTCTACAAGTTTATCGGCTACCGGCGCAACAACTTATACTTGGAATCCGGGTGGAATAATTGGGGCTAATATTCTAGTTACTCCTACTATTACAACTACTTATTCTGTTACCGGTTCAAACGGTTCTTGTACAGATACTAAAACCATTACTATTACTGTAAATCCAAATCCTACTCTTACAGCAGTTGCTTCTCCAACAAATATTTGTGCCGGAAGTTCAGCTACTTTAAGTTCAACCGGAGCAACAAGTTATACTTGGAACCCTGGCGCATTAATTGGAGGCACTGTTACTGTATCTCCTGCTTCAACTACATTATATACAGTTACTGCAGCTAACGCTTTTGGTTGTGTAGCAACCAGAACGGTTAATTTAATTGTAACTCCTGTACCTGTAGTTAATGCAACCGCATCATTAAGTACTATTTGTGTTGGGAACTCGAGCACATTAACAGCAACCGGAGCAACAAGTTATACTTGGAACCCGGGTGCATTAACTGGCTCATTGGTAGTAGTGAATCCATTAGCAACTACGGTATATTCAGTTACCGGATCAAATGGTATTTGCTCAAGTATTGCAACTGTAACGGTAACGGTAAATCCATTACCTACATTAACTTTAGTGGCTAACCCGGCAACTATTTGTAGCGGGGCTTCTTCAACGATCACTGCATCAGGCGCAGTTTCGTACACATGGAATCCTGGTGCTTTAGTTGGGACTCCGGTAGTAGTTTCTCCTACAGTATCTACCACCTATACGGTTGTTGGAACTAGTTCACTAGGCTGTACAAATACCAGAACAATTACATTAAACGTAAATCCAATTCCTTCTTTAACAGTTTCTGCTACATCTACTGCTATTTGTAGTGGTAATTCCGCAACCTTAACAGGTACAACCGGTTTTGGTCCATTTGTTTCAGTTTGGAACCCGGGCGCTGTATTTGGAAATACCATTGCGGTTTCTCCAACAGTAACAACTACCTATACATGGACCGCTCAAAATATTTTTACAGGATGTAACAATAGTAAAACAATTACCATTAATGTTACAACAACTCCTACCGTTGTTGCCTCTGCAAGTAGTTCAAGTATTTGTTCAGGCAGTTCAACAAGTTTAAGTGCAAGCGGTGCGGCAACTTATACTTGGAATCCAGGTGCTCTAACAGCTACTAATATTGTGGTTACTCCAACCATAACAACAACATATTCAGTTATCGGCTCTAATGGTTCTTGTACAGACACTAAAACACTTACTATTGTTGTAAATCCAAATCCAACCTTAACTGCAGTAGCTTCGAAAACAAATATTTGCTTTGGAGACACTACTACACTGAGTTCAAGTGGCGCTTCAAGCTACACTTGGAATCCGGGTGCTTTAACCGGAGGTACTGTAATAGTTTCTCCTGCGTCTACAACATTATATACTGTAACAGGAACAAATGCTTTTGGTTGCTCGTCATCAAATACTATTAATATTATTGTTACTCCAATTCCAACTGTAGCAATTTCTATTCCATTAGTTACAATTTGTGCCGGACAAACAGCAACATTAGTTGGATCTGGTGCTACTAGTTACACCTGGCTACCGGGAGCTTCTAACGGAACTACTTTAACTACTCCGTTAAATTCTACAACAACATTTACATTAATTGGATCAAATGGTCTTTGTCAATCAACGGCAACTATTACATTAAACCCTAGTGCAAATCCGACTATTACAGCATTAGCTTCTCCTACAACGGTTTGTGCAGGAAGTAATTTAACTTTAACTGCATCAGGAGCAAATACCTATTCATGGAATCCGATTGCTGCAACCGGTTCATTAGTTGTTACAACTCCAACAATAAATACAACCTATACAGTTACAGGAACTGATGGTGTTGGATGTGTTGGTCAAACAACTATTAACGTAAATGTTAGTCCGGTGCCAACATTAACAGCATCAGCTTCAGCCACATCAATTTGTGTTGGCACTACTGTTACTCTTACAGCTAACGGTTCAGGAACTTACACATGGAATCCTACAGGATTAAATACAGCTACAATAACTGATACTCCAACAATTACAACCACTTATACAGTTTCAAGCGATAATGCTTTTGGTTGTATTGGAACATCAACAATTACTGTAGTGGTAAATACCGTTCCTACTTTAACTGTTTCGCCGGTTAACGCAACTGTTTGTAGCGGCTACGCAACAACATTGACCGCTACCGGAGCTACAAGTTACACTTGGTTACCTAGCGGAAATACAACTTCTGCAACTGTTGAAACACCAACAGTAAATACAACCTACACTGTAATTGGCGCAAATGGAGTTTGTGCCTCTTCAACTACTGTTGATGTTTTTGTAACACCTTTACCTGCAAATTTAGTTGCTTCTGTTAGTGCTTCTATTACTTGTAGTGTTCCTACAGTAACATTAACAGGAAGTTCAACATCAACCAATGTAAGTTATGCTTGGTCAGGACCGGGATCATTTACTTCAACGGTTCAAAGTCCTACAACAAATATTCAGGGTGTTTATACTTTTAGTGTAATAGATAATATTACAGGATGTGTTGCGACTGTTACTTTAAATGTACCAACCGACTCTTCAATACCTTCAGTTACTGCAACAACAAGTGGCAGTATCACGTGTTCAAGCACAAGTGTTACCTTAAATGCTAGCACCACGTCTACAAACGTTTCTTATTTATGGAATGGTCCAAGTAGTTTTACGAGCACATCGCAAACATTCACAACGACTCAATTTGGTACTTACACAGTAACAGTAACTGACCTATCTAGTACCTGCTCTACAACGGCTTTAGTTTCTGTTGGAATTCATACGAATGTAATTGTTACTGCTTCTATTACACCGGCAACTTGTACGGGTAGTGTTTCAAATAATGATGGTACAATTTCATTATCGAATTTTACAGTTACCGATAAATATGATTACGTAGCCGGAAATACATATACAGGAACTGCAAATTATGCAACAGCTTCAACTATTGCTGTTTCGGGAATTGTAACAAATACCCTTGCTAATCCAACAGGTACCGTGGCTTATACTATCCGTTTATTCGATGCAAATGGTTGTATTAAAGACACAACTTTAATATTGTATCCAATTAACTGTTTATCTGTAAATTCTTTAGGATTGGCAAAAGCGGTTAGCACTCCAACTTTAAATACGAATGGTAGTTATGATATCAATTATAAAGTAGTTGTTAAAAATTACGGCTTGTTACCTTTAAACGATGTAACCTTAACTGAAAATTTAAATAACACTTTCCCGCTTACAACAACATTTACAGTTATTTCTGCCCCGGTAATTACTTCAACCGGAAGTAGTTTAACAATTGACCCTCTTTTTGACGGAAATACACAAACATCATTAACAAATTCATTAACCAGTATTTTAAATGTTGGGCAAAGTGATACCATTGTTTTTGGAGTACGTGTATTTACAAACGGTTTCTTTGGTCCATTTAATAACTCAGTTATTGGTTTGGCAAGTCCTAGCCCAAGTGTATTTGTTGTAGACTCATCTCAAATTGGATTAGACCCTGATCCGGATTTGGATCTTGACCCAACAAATAATAATATTCCTACGCCAATTCAGTTTACTCCAAATTTATTTTTTGGTTTAACTAAAGCAGCTGAACTTAGTAAAAAATTAAGTGATAAAACTTATGATATCACTTACACGATCACGGTGCATAATTTAGGAAACGATACTTTAAAAAATATCACCGTAAAAGATAGTTTGTTCGCAAATACAATTAAGTATCCTGCTTCTTACACAATGAAGTCTGGTCCTGTTACAACAGGAAGTCTTTCTGCAAACGCATTGTTTAATGGTAATTCAGATATTAATTTGCTGATTCCAAGTGCAAGTGTTCTGCCTCCTGGAAATGTGAACACAATTATCTTCACTATCAATGTAAATCCTGATACAGTGACGATATTTAAAAACAGTGCTTATGGCACAGCATTAAGTACAAACAGTACAACTGTATCTGATACATCAAATGCCGGAAATAATCCTGACATAAATGGTAATGGTATTTGGAATGAGGCAGCAGACAATGTTCCTACGATCGTAATAATTCCAAATACAGATTTCTTTATTCCTGAAGGATTCTCTCCAAATGGTGATAACAAAAATGATGTATTTGTGATCAAAGGTTTACCTGTAGATGTGGATAATGTATTAACAGTATATAACCGTTGGGGAAATAAAGTTTACCAAAAATCTAATTATGATAATACTTGGAACGGAACTCCAAATGTGAATGGTACACTTGGAACCGAAAAATTACCTCCGGGAACCTATTATTATATCCTTGAATTAAAAGGCGGAGATATAAAAACCACTAACGGATTTGTTGTTTTACAGTATTAAAAAATAAAAACATTATAGAATAAAGATTATGAAAAAAATGAAAAAAATAGCAATAGTTGCAATTCTTATTTCAATTGCAACTGCAGGTAAAGCTCAATACGATGCTCTTTTTACGCAATACATGTTTAACGAAATGTTCATTAATCCTGCCTATGCGGGCAGTAAAGAGGCGATGAGTGCAACTTTATTACACCGTCAACAATGGGTTAATTTTCCAGGTAGACCAATAACAACATCTTTTTCTTTGCACGGACCATTAATGCAAAATAAAATGGGTTTAGGTTTAAGTGTTTTAAATGAAAAAATTGGCGTGTTAAACAGAAATTTAGTTTATGTTAGTTATGCCTACAGATTAAAAACAGGAGATAACGGAACTTTAGCATTTGGTTTAATGGGGGGCATTCACAACCAACTAAATAAATTTGCAACTTTGAAAACTAATGATGATGGAACCGTAGATCCGCAACTAGGACAAAACTCACCAAGCATTATTGCTCCGAATTTTGGTTCAGGAATTTATTTTAACAACAAAACCTTTTATGCAGGTCTATCAATCCCAAGAATGATCGATGATAGAGTTTCTTTCAATCCTAATGGTGATGTTCTAACAACTAATAAAATAGACCCAGCTAAATTTCACTATTATTTAACGGTTGGAAATGTATTTACTTTATCCAGTGATCTTAAATTAAAGGGACAAGCAATGGTGAAGGCTGTGCAGAATGCGCCGATACAATACGACCTGACAGCAAATTTTTTAATTAAAGAAATGATCTGGGCCGGTGTTTCATACAGAAGCAATGCAGCTGTTGCGGCCATAGTTGGCATGCAAGTTAGCCCTCAGTTTTTAGTGAGTTACTCGTACGATTATGGGATCAATGCTATTCAAAAATACTCTCAAGGCTCACACGAAATTGGAATAAACTACTTGTTCTCTTTCAAAGGTAAAAAAGTAGTTACCCCACGTTATTTTTAATTTTACAATTTAATTTTTCCTATGAAACATAATTTTAAATATCTGTTATTGCTTACTGTTTGCTTTTCTATTTCTTTATTTGGTCAAACAGCTGCATTAAAAAAAGCTAACAAATTTTTTACAACAAAAGCATATTCTCAAGCAATACCCTATTACGAGAAAGCCTTGAAAAAAGACAGTAGCAACAAAATAATACTTTCCAATTTAGGTGACTGTTATCGATTAACAAATAACACAAAAGGTCAATTACTTTGTTATGGTGGATTAATTAAATCAGGAAAAGCAGAATCGATCCATAATTTGTATTACGGCCAGGCTTTAACAGAAAGCGGACAAAAGGAAAGTGCAAAATCTTATTTTGAAAAATACAATGCAGACAGCAGAGGAAAAAATCTTGCGTCATCTGTTGATAAATTTAAATTATACACAAAAAATGCAGATGCTTATAAAGTTGAATTAGCCTCTTTTAATTCGCCTCAAAATGATTTTACTGCAGTTAAATTTCAAGATGCAATTGTTTTTGCCTCATCAAGAAACAAAACGCAATGGATCAACAAAAAACATGGTTGGACAAGTGACAGCTATCTAAAACTATACACTACAGAAAACAGTGGTAGCGGTGTTCATTTAAAACCAAAAATATTTATGGGCGATCTAAGTTCTAAATATAATGATGGCCCGATCTGTTTCTCAAAAGATTATAATACCGTTTATTTTACAAGAAATAATTCAAATAAAAAATTCATTAGTAGTGAAAGCACATACAAATTAAAAATATTTGAAGCAGGCTTAAATCAAAATGGATTTGACAGGGTAACAGAATTACCTTTTAATGGCAATAATTTTAATTGCGCGCACCCCTCTTTATCTAATGATGGAACATTATTGTTTTTTGCATCTGATATGGAAGGTGGCTTTGGTGGAATGGATATTTACTATTCTAAAAAAGAAGGCGATGTTTGGGGAACGCCCGTAAATTTAGGTGCAACAGTTAATACTGCCGGAACGGAAGTATTTCCATTTATTGCAGCAAACGGATTGTTATACTTTTCTTCAAATGGACATGATGGTATGGGAGGATTAGATGTTTACGAAGCTAAATTCAAAGACAATAAAGCCGGAAGAGCTTACAATATGGGAGAGCCGGTAAATAGCATTAATGATGATTTCGGCGTTTTTTTAGCAGAAGATAATAAAACAGGTTACTTAAGCTCTAATCGCAAAAATGGTGGAATGGATGATGACATCTATAACTTCCAGATCTTACGTGATGTAAAAAGAGGAAAAGAGATCTTAATTGTTACTAAAGACAAAGACAATGGAGATATTATTGCAAATACAAAAATTGCAATTAATAATGACACGATTGTAACTAATGAAAAAGGTGAAATTACCACTACCATTGAAGAGGATGTAAATTATACTTTAGTTGTTGATAAAGCTGATTATTTTAAAGTAGAAGATAGTGTTTCAACAAAAACTTCAACTGAAGAAACATTCACAAAAGAATTACGTTTAGAAAAAGACCCTAAATTATCTTTATTGGCTTTTGTGACAGATACAAAAACCAACTTAGCTTTAGATGGCGTAAAAATGACCATTGTTGAACTTCCTAGCAATGCTGCGTTTGACACTTATACAACTGCAGCAACCGGTGATTATCGTAAACCTTTAAAAGGCAAAAAAGTTGGAGACAAGATCAGTTATTCATTTAAACTTGAAAAAGAAGGATACCTTACAAAAACAGCCACTTTTATTTATGACATAAAAGCACCAGGAGAAATAAAAGTAAACGAGTCGTTAAATCTGAGTTTAGGAAAGGTTGCAGTTGGTATGGACTTAGCAAAAATGATAGACATAAAACCAATTTATTTTGACTTAGGAAAATCACTTATTCGTAAAGATGCGGCAATTGAATTAGATAAAATTGTTAAAGTAATGAACGAATACCCTACTATGTCAATTGAATTAGGCTCTCACACTGACTGTAGAGGTGCTGCTGCTGCTAATATTAAATTATCTGGCGCACGCGCAAAATCTAGCGCTGCTTACATTATTAAAAAGGGAATTAATAAAACAAGAATTATTGGTAAAGGATATGGCGAAGCAAAACTATTAAACGGTTGCATTTGTGAAGGGAATATTAAGCCAACTTGTTCTGAAGACGAGCATACTAAAAACAGAAGAACTGAATTTGTAATTACTAAAATAAAATAAATAAATTTTTATTTTGCTGAATAAAAAAACAGAAGATTTACTTTTTAAAACACTCTTCCTATTGAGTGAATAAAAGGTGTTTTAATTCTAAATCATTTATTTTTAATGAAATTACATTGAGTATGAAAAAAATTATAAAATTATTTTTTGTTGCATTAATAATTAATTCAGGATTATTTGCTCAAACTAATAATTTAATTTTACCCGGAACTCCAAGCCAAAGCGTTCAACCTGTGAATCCAAAATCGAATTCTAACAATTCGATAATGAACGGCAACGGCTTTATTGCCACAACCTACACGCAAACCTCGTGTGGTTTAGGATTCACCGAAACTTCTGCTATTTTACATAAAAGGGTATTTGCATCCCTTACACCATCAACAGGAACTACTCAACCATGCCCCGTAATAGTTTCAGGCATTCCGCCCGGTGCCATAATACAAGCGGCTTTTTTATATGCAGGTGGGTCTGGAGCAACCGGCTCAGGTAATTTCAATGCCACCATTATTAATCCTTTAGCTGTAAGTCAAATTTTTCCTGCAACACAAATTGGATTTCATACTGATAAATGCTGGACTTGGGGAGGGTCTTGGTCTTCACGAGCTAATATCACTTCCATCATTTCAGGAAATGGAACTTACACAATTTCCGGCATGCCAGTTAGCACAACAGCTGTTGGAGGACCAGATACTGATGGCGCAACAATTTTTATTGTTTATGTAAACCCAGCTTCAAATACAGTTGGAAATATAGTCATAGCAGATGGATGCCAAGTAGGCCAAGGTGGTCAAGTCAATTCAGTTATTAGTGGTTTTAATGTTTGTGGCGTTCCTGCGAATACTCAAAATTTTATGCTTGTTGGCGACTTACAAAAAATTGCTCAAGCAAATATTAGTTTAAATAGTCCAATTAGTAACTTTGTCTTTCCTATTTTAAACCAAAACACTTGGAATTTTATTTCTGCAGCAGGCGCCCCTGCTATAGTTGGCCAAACTACAGCAAATTATGGTCTTAACGTTTCTGATTGTTACGCGGTTAATATGGCAGGTATGTTTTGGCAATCCGGTCAATGTTTAACTGTAACTGCTGCCAGTACACCCTCTTGCCCAACCGCTAACGCAACAGTAACTGCAGTTGGAGGAAATCCTCCTTATACTTATTCTTGGACCCCAACAGCTCAAACTACCTCTGTTGCTGTTGGTTTAACCAGTGGCTTATACTCTGTAACAGTTTCTGACGTCTCTAGTTGTCAAACTAAAACAGCCTCTGTAAACGTTATAACTGCCGCAACACCTACTATTTCTTCAACTGGAAGTTTAAGTTGTACAAATGGCACCACGCAACTTTCCGTTGCGCCTAACGCCGCAACCAATACAATACTTTGGAGTGGTCCCGGTATTATCGGTGCTAATAATACACCAACCATTAACGTAAATGCTGCCGGAATTTATTCTGTTACCTTAACAAGTACAGTGTGTAGCGGAACAGCCACTTTTAATGTGTTAAGTAGTATTGGTCCTTTAACTTTGAATCCAAATCCATTAAGTGCGCAGATCTGTTCGTCCGGCGGTTCGGCAACGTTAACCGTTTCAGGTGCTACAAATTACACCTGGGCTCCTGCTGCCTCTCTTGTTCCCTCAACCGGTTCAATTGTAGTTGCTAGTTCCGGAAGTACAACAACTTATACAATTAATGGCACAACCGGTGTTTGCAGTGGAAGTGCTTTAGTAACGGTTTCTGTTAATACAACACCAACTATTATTGCAAATGGAAACTCGCCAATCTGTTCAGGAACTTCGGCAACACTTTCTGCCATTGGCGCTACAAGTTATACCTGGAACCCCGGTAATTTAGTCGGTTCTAGTGTAGTAGTTAATCCTGCTACAACTACAAATTACACGGTTATTGGATCTAACGGTTCGTGTACTGCCTCTACAACAATTAATATTGTTGTTATTGCTAGTCCTACTATTTCTACACTAAGCTCTCCTTCATCTATTTGTCAGGGCGCGTCTTCAAGTTTATTAGCCGCAGGTGCTTTAACTTATACGTGGCAGCCCGGCAATATTCTCGGAGCATCTACAAGTGTTACACCCGCTATTAATACAACTTACACAGTAAGCGGAACAAACGCTGCGGGTTGTGTCTCTAGCTCAACCTTATTAATTACGGTTAATCCTAATCCAACCATCACAATTAATCCTGCATCGCCAACTGTTTGTATTGGTAGCTCAACAACCCTTACAGCAAATGGTGCAGTGAATTATACATGGACCCCTTCCGGCAACACAACTTCGGCAATTGTAATAACACCAACTACAACTACCACCTACACCATTAATGGGGATGATGGTGTTTGTTCAAGTTCAACCACAGTTTTAGTAACCGTTATTGCTAACCCTACTATTACACCTTCTTCAAGCAGTGCTTCGATCTGTATTGGCAGTT
>JALHPG010000037.1 GCA_022842625.1 Bacteroidia bacterium
AAGTTTATGTCCTGATACAAGCGCCATTCGTATTCAGGTTAATGATATTCCGAGTGTATCTATTGTAAGTAACGCAGAAAAAGGTTGTGCACCGGTGGAAGTAATTTTTAATACACCAAGTGTAAATTACGGAACAGGTGTTTGGAATTTAGGTGATGGGTCAGATCCTTTACCGGGTTTAACTGTTACTCATCTTTATACTACACCGGGATCTTATACAGTATCGTTCAATTACCAAGATGATATTGGATGTTCGACACAAGCATTTTTAGCAAATCCAATAATAGTATATGAAGTTCCGAAAGCAAACTTTAGTTATAGCCCTGATGATATTACCATTGCTAATCCTGAAGTTCAATTCTCTAACTTAAGTACAATTTTAGGAAACAATACTTACCAATGGCAAATAAGCAATTTATATCAATTAAACGATGTAAATCCAAAAGTAGTTTTCCCTCAAGCAGGCGATTATGAAGTAGTGTTAACTGCAACCACCATTCATGGATGTAAAGATATAGTAAGCAAAATGGTTCAAGTTAAAAATGATTATGGCATTTATATTCCTAGTTCATTCACTCCAAACTTTGATGGCTTAAATGATGTGTTCATTCCAATCTTCTCGCCATACGGTTTAGATCTTAAAACCTATGAAATGGAGGTTTTTGATCGTTGGGGTCACTCAATGTTCCACACAAAAGACTTTACTAAAGGATGGGACGGAACAGTCCTTAATAAAGGCGATGAGCCATTAAAACAAGATGTTTATGTTTACAAATTAAGATACAAGGATATAGATGGTAAGATCCATAACAAAACAGGGCACATCACCCTTATGAAATAAATAAAAATTAATTTATTGAAAAGCCTTACCTTTACGGTGAGGCTTTTTTTATGGCAAAAATTGAAAATTTTAAGGAACAATTAATTAACGGGTACTCAACATCTGGAGAATCGATAACTATTGGAGCGGCTATATTTGAAAACGAACCGCAAAAGGAAGTTCAAATAAAAATACCATTAAAAACTTTAAACCGACATGGTTTAATTGCCGGTGCAACCGGAACAGGTAAAACTGTTACTTTGCAAATTATTGCTGAGAATATGTGTAATTCAGGAATACCGGTACTATTAATGGATCTAAAAGGAGATCTAAGTGGTATTTCAAAAGCAGGAGTAGCAAATTCAAAAATAGAAGAACGTCATAAAGCAATTGGAATAGAATTTCAAACAAAAGGAACTACAACCGAATTTTTAACTTTATCAAAAGAACCCGGTGTACGATTAAGAGCTACCGTTTCGGAATTTGGGCCTGTTCTGTTTTCAAAAATATTAGATCTAAATGACACGCAAAGTGGTATAGTTGCGGTATTATTTAAATACGCCGATGATAAAAAATTACCACTACTTGATCTAAAGGATTTTAAACAACTTCTTCAATATGCAACAGAAGGCGGTAAATTAGAAATTCAAAAACAATACGGCAATGTGCCAAGCGCTAGTGCCTCAACTATACTCAGAAAAATTATTGAATTAGAAAGTCAAGGTGCCGAAGTTTTTTTTGGTGAAAAAAGTTTTGAAGTTTCTGATCTAGTAAGAAAAGATCCTAACGGCAAGGGAATAGCTTCAGTTATCAGGCTAACAGACATTCAAGATAAACCAAAATTATTTTCAACCTTCATGCTAAGTTTGTTAGCGGAAGTTTACGCTTCTTTTCCTGAAGCAGGAGATATTGAAAAACCCAAACTCTGTATTTTTATTGACGAGGCCCATTTAATTTTTAAGGAAGCGTCTGATGCCTTATTAGATCAAATAGAATCGATCATTAAATTGATACGATCAAAGGGCGTTGGTATTTATTTTATCACGCAAAACCCTTACGATGTGCCTGATTCGGTACTCTCGCAATTAGGATTAAAAGTGCAACATGCATTAAGGGCCTTTACAGAAAAAGACAGAAAAGCCATAAAAAAAACCGCAGAGAATTATCCAATATCTGAATTTTATAAAGCAGACGAACTGCTAACCAGTTTAGGAATTGGACAAGCATTAGTTACCGCATTAAACGAAAAGGGTATCCCTACTCCACTTGCCGCTGTTCATTTAAGAGCTCCGGCAAGCCGAATTGGAATATTAACACAACAGGAAATATTAGAAAATGTTAATGCAAGTGAATTAGCAACAAAATATAATGAAACCATTGACAGAGAAAGTGCCTACGAAATTTTAACCGGAAAAATTAATTCTGCCCAAGAAGCTGAAGAAAAAGAAACTATTGAAAAACCAAAAACAAAACAGAAAGAAGAAAAATCGGTTCTAGAAAAGGCATCAGAAAATACAATGGTTAGGCAAATTGGCAGAACTGTAATGAAAGAAGTTGCACGCGGTTTACTTGGAGTACTTGGCCTAGGCGGTAGTAGTAGAAAGAAAAAAGGCTGGTTTTAAACACTTCGGGTTTATGAAACAAAAACATTAAAAATTCCTATTGAACGTTACAACTCGAACTGTTTTGCCGCATAATAAACCTAAATAAGAATAAAGAGATTTCAAGTTTTTTTTAAAAAATTACGGGAAATTTAATCTAGTGTTGTCATTTTATTTTTCATTTTATGAGATCAAACTTCATTTAATTTCAAGTAACAAAAGCTATATAAAAAGACTATATTTACTTTGTTCAAGAAACTCTTCAACATATAATTCATGGGTATATTAAGATTTTTATTAGCACTTTCTGTTATAGCATCGCACGCTTCCGGCATCGGAATACCTTTTCCCGACGAAAAACCATACCCAATGTGGGCAATGAGTTTGATCGACGGGAGACAATCAGTAGCACTGTTCTATATCATATCCGGGTTTTATATGGCAATGGTGCTAAATACTAAATACAAAGAAAAAACTTTAATATTTTATTCGAATCGTTTTTTAAGACTTTGGCCAACTTATATTATTGCGCTTATTTTAGCCTGTGTTTTCACTCCTGTTGCTAGCAACATTATAAAAAACCTATCCGACTGTGGTATTTTAACAAAATCCTATGTTTTGCTAAGCAATCTTTTTATTTTAGGCACTGACTCTTTTTGGCTTGTAAGCATTGACAACTGTAAATTACATTATTTCCCTGCCTTTATAAATGCAACATCTAACGGGTATTCATTTTTAGTTAATCAGCCTGTATTTAGTATTAGCATTGAAATGATCTTTTATTTAATGGCTCCATTTATCGTAAAATCTTTAAGAAACACCTGGATCTATTTTTTTATAGGTGTATTATATTTTTACTATTTTATTTTATCAGGAAATTTTAACATTATTTATCAATACCATTTATTTCCATCGAGCTTTATTTATTTTGCTATGGGATCACTTGCCTGGCATTATTCAAAAGACAAAAATTTTGAGTTAACTCAAAAGAAAACACTTATTATTTTTGCCGGCTGCATTGCCCTTTTATTTTCACATACAATATTACCAATGCTCATTCTTTTATGCTTTACAATTATGGTACCAAAATTATTTGAACTTACCAAAAACAGTAAAACAGACCGCCTGATCGGAGAGTTGTCATATCCATTATACATTGTACATTTTCCGGTATTAACCTATTTATGGAATACGGGTACTCATCAAACTTATATAGGTCTAATTTGCTTTTCGATAACTCTTTGTATATCTATTGTAATACATTTTTTAGTAGAAAAACCTATCGATAAATTAAGGCAACGATCATTTCTTAATTAATATGTGAGAACCAAACCCAAACATATTGGGTTATGCATTTTAATTCAATAATTCTAACTATTTTTATTAAAATAATTGAAACCTCATTTTAACTGAATGCTAAAACTACTTAGAATAAATCATTGGATAAAAAATCTTTATGTATTTGCGCCGATTTTTTTTTCCGGACAATTAACTAATTCAGAAAAATTACTCCAATCCTTGTATGCTTTTTTTATTTTTAGCTTTGCTGCAAGTTCGATTTATATTTTAAATGACATCCTGGATGTTGAGGATGATAAAGCGCATCCTGAAAAAAAGAACCGGCCTATTGCCTCTGCTAAGGTTTCAATAAATGCAGCCTATGTATTTTTCCTTGTTTTATTATTAACTGCTATAACCGGTGCTTTTTTAGTTAATGCCCAATTGTTATTCATCATAATTGGATATATAAGTTTAAACATTTTATATTCAATAAAACTAAAACAGATAGCGATCCTCGACGTAACCATTATTGCTATAGGTTTTGTTTTAAGAGTTTTTGCCGGTGGCGAAAGTTCGGATATTTTAGTTTCGCATTGGCTGATAATTATGACCTTTTTAATTTCACTATTTTTAGCATTGGCAAAACGAAGGGATGATCTGATCATTGAAGATGAAACCGGTAACGCAATGCGTAAATCGATAAAAGGGTACAATAAAGAATTTATTCAATCGGCAATTAGTATTTTATGCGGCGCATTAATTGTGAGTTACATTTTATACGTTACCTCCATTGAAGTTGTTTCCAGATTTAATAATAAAAACATTTACTACTCAACTCTCTTCGTTATTTTAGGGATAATGAGATATTTACAATTGTCGATGGTGAAAAACAAAAGTGGTTCGCCAACTAAAATCATGTACAAAGATGCTTTTACTCAGCTGGTGATTGGGGGCTGGATTTTATTTTTTATTATTTATATTTACATATTATGATAGCCAATAAAGAAATTATTAAATTCTTAACATCAACCACAATTAATGCATCTTTTGTAGACAAACTTAAGATCAAATACCGACCAATTATTTGCCCATTTAATACACTATTAAATTACGCAAAAGAAAATACAAGTGTATTTGATATAGGTTGTGGTTCGGGTCAGTTTTGTGCGTTAGTTGCAAAATTTACCCCTGTAAAAAAAATAATGGGTATTGAAATTTTTCAACGTTTAATTGATAATGCAAAAGTTGTAAATAAGCAGTTTGATACTAAAGAACTAACTTTTGAAGTATTTGACGGAAAAACCATACCAGACAAGATCAATGAATATGACCTTGTTTATATGATAGATGTATATCATCACATACCTAAAAATTACCAGGTTCAATTCATGAAAAACGTTTTTGAAAAAATGAAACCCGGAAGTAAGCTAATTTTTAAAGATATAAATGCGGGGCATCCATTTGTGTACTTTAATAAATTGCACGATATTGTTTTTGCAGGAGAAATTGGTAATGAAATTTCAGATAAAGCCGCAAAAGAATTATTGCAAAATTGTGGTTTTACAATTGTTGAAGAATATAAAACAACAAGTTTTGTTTACCCTCATTACTTTTTAATTTGTCAAAAATAAATGAAAACCCTCGTTCTATGTGATTTTGACGGAACATTAATAAAAAAAGATTCTTTTCCTTTATTTATAAAATTTCATTGCGGAATTTTAAAACTTTTTTTAGGCTATTTTTTGTTTTCACCTATTATCATTTTATACTATCTTAATTTATTAGATGGCGAAACCTTGAAAAAAAAAATGTTCAATTTTTATTTTAAGAATTTGAAGCAAGAAGATCTTGAAAAGTTAGGAGAACAATTTTGTAACCAGGTTTTGTTAAAAGACACATTAATAAATAATGCCCTATTGACTCAGCTTGAAAACTTCAAAAAAGAAGGGGCTGAGATCTGCATCGTATCTGCCTCTATAAACATCTGGATAAGGCCATTTGCATTCAATTTCAATTATGATCATTTATGTACAGAGTTAAAATATAATAACAGTATTTATCAAGGAGAATTTTTAACTAAAAACTGTAATAATATTGAAAAAAAACATAGAGTTCTAAAACACTATAATCTAGATCTTTATAAAGACATAATAGTGTTTGGAGACAGCAATGGTGATAAGTACTTAATGGAATTGGGAACAGTAAAAAACTGGATAAAGTTCTAATAAAAAACACATCCAAAATACTTAATATAGTCCCTTTTTACAAATTAAATTTATTAATAGAGGCGCTTTATTTAAACTTCGACAGCTCTACTTGATGCACAAAATATTCTGCATCCTTATCTAAAACCTCGTCAACGGTCAATCCCCATTCTTTAGCTTTTCGTTTTATTTCTACCATCCATGAATGAGTAGTCATTAATTTATAACGCATTCTTGTAATTTTATCTTTACGTAATAATTGGTAAACACTATATCCCCATTTAAACATTTTAATATCTTTAAACTTCATATATGCCCAACCATAATCATCATTATAGGTGCTAAATCTCGACACATCACAAACTCCATCACAATATTTTTTTATTTCATTTAAGTGCTCCTTATTGAACATCACTTTTTTAATTCTATATTCTTTATCAAAATAAAAAATAGGCTCTTTTGCACTTGCCAGATTATATTCTTGCTCGGTTCTAACAGCAAAGATAACAGGGTCTGGATTATAAGAATCAGGGTAATTATCCAATGTCCAAATAGCAATATCTTTATGGGATTCCTGCTCCCAATCAAATTTATTAACTGTTTGAAAATAAAAACAAACAATAATTTGAGTCCACATAAAACTACTAAGTAAAAATATGTTCTTATCGTTTTTTGTTTGTTCTAAAAGATAAAATGTATGCACAAAAATTATAGCGCCTATCCAAGTTGTATATCTATGAACGATACTTTGTCCCGGGTTCCAATTACCCATACTGGAACCAACAATTGTCATACAAATACATATTACCGGCAGTAATAAATGAAAACCAAGTGTTTTATAATTAGCGATAAGGTTTTTAAAATATAAAACAATATATGACAAAAGGATCAAAGGCATTGCCAAGATCATTCCCTGATTCAGGTCAAAATAAAAACCAAATAATCGGGTTCCGGTAATATATTTATTATCAAGAAAACCCATATCTTTTATAATACTAGTGGTATTAAAATGATAGTAGTAAAAAATTAAAGGGCAAAAGGCAACAATACAAACTAAAAAAGTATACACCATGTATTTGATGTTAAACTTTTTGTCATAAACAGCCCAACAAGCTAAAAAAGCCAATAACAACATTAATGTTTGTGTTTGCGAAGTTGCCAAAGCAATACATAAGAGCCCAAATAATCTTTTTTTGTTCAAGAAAAATACCAGTCCCCAAACTACCAATGATGCACTAAATATTTCAGTATGCTCCCAACCTAAATACCAATAGCAAGAACTAAAACAAAAACACAAGGCAGAAAAAATAGAGATATACAGGTTTTTACTGAAAAAGAATAGAAGTATTAAGCAGGTAATAATTACAAATATTGCGTTAGTCTTATAAAAGGCATGTAAAGCCGGCGAACCTGTCCATTCTCCAAGAATTTTAGCAGGTAAACAAAATAATGAATATGTATAGTAATGGTAGCAATAAAACTTGTTTTGTTTTGAATAAAAATATCCGTTTATATCTTCTTTAAACACATGACTTGGCTGGTTTAAATTCCATGATAAATTATCTATATATTCTTTTTTTGGGAAATTTTCCCATTTATAAGAATCATAAATAGCATATTTAAAAGATACAATATCTTGTACTTGAAGGTCCGGACTAAAATGATTGTAAAAGGATTCTGTCATTAATGCATATTCAAATCCATCGCCTTCGATATATGGTTCTTTCTCAAATGCATAACCTGCCCTATTAAGATAAATAGAGGCAATAAAATATAATATTAAAGCTTTTAAAAGAAAGATCCGATGTTTAAATAAAACCTGTTTTATTATCTGGACTATTTTTTTCATTTAGAAGTAATATTAATTAAAAATGATTTTTTATAATTATTCAATTGCTAAAATACATAAAATGTAATGATTTTTTGACAGTAAAATAAACCAATCAAATACTACAAAGGCAGTTATTAAATTAGCCATTACCCGTGTTATGCAAACAGTTCTTTAATAGCGCTATTTCCTGTGCTAATTTTTTAATTTGCTCATGTTGCTTAGAATTAACAACCGATAAGTGAATTAAAAAAATAAAGATCATAAAAAAGAAAAATATAAATATCAGCGACGGAGCATAGTAAACCCCGAAAAATTTAGCAAGTAGGTCTAAACTCTGTCTCCATAAAGAAAACACTAAAAAGATAAGGCCCATTAATCCCCAGATGATCGCATACTCTGTTCGCAATTTTCCTTTCAGTATAAAACGGGTAATTAGTGTAATAAAAAATAACACTGCTATTATTGCTAAAATTTGAATTTTATCCATTAGACTTCATTTTTAAATGTAAAAAAATTGAATTTAAAGAAACTTTGATCATATAATAAATAGTTGAAAATCTTCTGATAGATGATACGCCCATAACACGTTCATTCATCGTAACTGAAACTTCTTTAATTTTTAATCCCTTGTGCGCCAAGTAAACAATTGCTTCGGGCTCAGGATATTCATCAGGATAATATTGAATGAGTTCAAAAATTGCTTTCTTGTTATAAGCACGATAACCTGAAGTTGAATCTTTAATTGATATCCCAACTAATAATTTATTTAATCGCGAGAAAAAATTAATTCCAAATCTTCTTAACGCAGATGACTGAAACCCTTTTTTATCAATGAAACGAGAGCCGATAATAACATCGGCTTCTTTTTTCAGGAGAGGCGTTATTAATTTATATAAATCTTTTGGCGGATGTTGTCCATCACCATCCATTTGAACAGCAAAATCAAATTCATACTCGTTAGCGTACATAAAACCAAGTTGAACAGTACCACCAATACCAATATTAATAGGATTATCTAGAAATTTAACTCCCATTTCCATCAGCTTATCTTTTGTGCTATCGCTGGAATGATCATTTATAAATAAAGGTGAAATGGTACAACCTTCCACCTTCAGATCATGAAGTTCGTTATACAACAAGGCTACGTTTTGAGCCTCGTTATAACAAGGTATGATTATTAAAACTTTATGATTAATGTTTGCTGATAAGAAAGAAAATAACAATTTGGCATTTTATTAAAGGGCTTTAGGTATTAAAAAATAAATTATAATACCATTTCTTTTATATCACCTTCAATAATTAACTTTCCGGCAGTTGCATTTTTTATTTCTTCAACACTTATCCCGGGCGCACGCTCTAATAATTTAAATCCACCTTCAGGAACAATTTCGTAAACCCCTAATTCGGTAACGATCCTTTTCACACATCTTACACCGGTTAATGGCAGTTCGCATTTAGGCAATAGTTTTGATTGACCTGCTTTATTTACCTGTTGCATAGCAACAATAATATTTTTTGCACTTGCCACAAGATCCATTGCACCTCCCATACCTTTTACCATTTTACCGGGGATTTTCCAATTTGCTATATCGCCATTCTCACTTACTTCCATGGCACCTAAAATTGTTAAGTGTACTTTTTGAGAACGTATCATTCCAAAACTCATTGCACTGTCAAAAATTGATGCTCCCGGAAGTAATGTTACAGTTTGCTTACCGGCATTAATAAGATCGGCATCTTCTTCTCCTTCAATAGGAAAAGGTCCCATTCCTAATATCCCGTTTTCACTTTGTAATTCAACATTAATTCCTTCGGGAATATAATTAGCAACCAAAGTAGGAATTCCAATTCCTAGGTTTACAAACATACCGTCTTTTACTTCTCTTGCAATTCGTTTTGCTATTCCGTTCTTGTCTAACATAATTAATACGCTTTTTTATATTGTTTTGAAAATTGTTTTTTTAATGAATCAGCTAAATTTCGTCCAATGATCATTCTACCTCTGTAACCATAATGTTCGGTGGTCCAAGTTTGATCTATAAATTCCAATCCATTAACGTTATCTAAATTATCTACAACTACACAGTTATTTTTAGAATATCTTTTAACTAAATAATCCCTGTTTTGTTTCATTAAAAATACTAATTCTTTACCAACCAAACTATCTGCATATTCTATATTTTCTGCCAATAAATTTAAATACAAATTAATTTTATTTTGATGGCACCATTTAGCAATTTCATCAAAATCCTTTATGCGCGGGTTATTTTCATTAAGATTAAATGCATAACCCTTTATATAATGACAAGTTAAAAGTATTTTATTTTTCTTCGGGTCTCCTTCAGGAAGGTCCCATCCATATTGACCATAAGAAACATCCCAATCTCTTACAGTTTTATATTTAAAGTCAAATGGAAAAACCAACTGAACATTTTTCCAGTCATCTAACATCTCTTGTTCTCGCTGTTCTTCTGTTTTATTATCAAAAGCCTGAAGCGACAGCAAAAAACGGTTAAAAATATTTGGATAAGGTTGAACCAAAACAACCGACTCCTGCAACTGCGTTTCTAATTTTGAATGTATCCAGGCGGCATCAAACGAACGCATATTTAATGTTACAATAATTGCCTTTGGTTTATTTAAATTTACATTAATACTCTTAAGCCAAACCTTATAAATGCCGGCATGTGTTGCGGGCTTATCTATTGATGTTATTTTTAAAGAAGGATAGAAAAATCCTGTTATCTCAGAAATTGAATTTTTTATTGAATCTTCGTCACGCACAGTGAGGTTAGATGATTCGGCAAAATAAAAAATATCTGTACTGTCTTGCTTTTCCTTAATGTCAACAATTTCTTTGCACCTATCCTTCAGATCGTGCTTGTATTGGGTTAAATTATATATAAAATTTAAACCGGTTAAAACAATAACCAAAATCAAAATTTTTATTATAATTTTTTTAGTCATTAAAACTGAAAATAAATAAAAGTAAATTTTTGTGTTCCGGACATTGTCATTAAACAGAAAAGCAGCACTATATAAAAAGCCCAGCGAAAAGGCGTTTTGAATGTATTTAATTTTGAATCAAAGCGTGTATTATACAAAAAGAAATCAAACAAAATGATCAAGCCTGTAAATAACAAAGCGTATAAAATATCTAAAGAAACAAGCTCAACTGACTGATTATTAAAAATAGCATTAAACATTTCCTTTGCTTTCTGAAAATTCTCTGCTCTAAAAAAGATCCATATAAAAGAGGTTATAATAAATGTTTTTAAAACCAACAAGATATTTAAAAAACTCCACTCGTTTTTGATCTCAAATTTAAACCACGATGAGAAATACCTTTCTAATAATAACATCAAACCATGGAGGGCTCCCCAAACCACAAAGGTCCAATTTGCACCATGCCAAAATCCACTTACGATAAAAACTATTAAAATATTTAAACTCCATCTTGGAATTGCCACCCGGTTTCCTCCTAAAGGAATATATAAATAATCTCTAAACCAAGTACTAAGCGAAATGTGCCAGCGTGACCAAAACTCTGAAACACTTTTTGAAAGATAGGGCGTTTTAAAGTTATCCATAATATTAATACCCAATAACTTTGCACTTCCTAAAGCAATGGTTGAATAACCAAAAAAATCGGCATAGATCTGAAATGAAAATAAAAAAACTGAAAGCAAAACCTGCAAAGAATTATATTTTAAAGGCTCTGCATAAATTTGGTTAACATAAGGTGCTATATTATCGGCAACAGCCATTTTAACGAACAGGCCAAATAAAATCAATTTAAAGCCATCAGAAAAATTTTGATATAAAGGTTTATGAGAGGTTTTTAATTCGTTACCCAATGTCTCATAACGCTCTATTGGTCCGGCTACCATTTGGGGAAAGAACAGAACATAATTCGCAAAGTATCCCAAATGCCTTTCTGCTTTTTGTTTTCCCCTATAAACTTCTATGGTGTAGCTCATAGATTGAAACGTGTGGAAAGATAGACCTATAGGTAAAATGATGCTTAAATTTATAGGATGGAATTCTTTTCCGAATAAGGAGAAAACAGAAACTAAATTCTCATTAAAAAAATTAAAATATTTGAAGAAAGCTAATAAGCTAATATTTGCTGTTAAACTTGCAACAAGGTAAAATAATTTAAGGCGTCCGATTGCACGTTCAATAGCAAGAGCAGAAAAATAATCGATAAGAATGATCAGAAAAAGAATGAGGATGTATTTGGGTACAAATACCATGTAAAAATAACAGCTTGCAAAAAAGATCCAGATCCACCTGAACTTTTGGGGCAATAAATAATAAAGCCCAATCACAATTGGAAGAAAGATCAAAAAATGCAGCGAGTTAAATAACATGCTTACTATTTTTTTCTTACAGTTCTTTGCTCAATGCGTTTTTCGTATTTTTCGCCTTGAAAAATTCGGTGAACATATATTCCGGGAGTATGAATTTGGTCGGGGTCTAACGTTCCGGCAGGCACTAATTCTTCTACCTCAGCAACAGTAATCTTTCCTGCCATGGCCATCATTGGGTTAAAATTACGAGCTGTACTTTTGTAAATTAAGTTTCCGGCCGTATCACCTTTCCAGGCTTTAACAATAGCAAAATCGGCTTCAAAAGCTTTTTCCATTAGGTATTCCTTTTCTTCACCATTATAATTAAACTTTCTGGTTTCTTTACCAATTGCCACTTCTGTACCCACACCTGCGGGTGTATAAATTACCGGCATCCCATAACCAGCAGCCATGCAGCGTGTTGCAAGAGTGCCTTGAGGAACCAATTCTACTTCCAACTCTCAGCTTAACATCTGTCTTTCAAATTCATCATTTTCGCCAACATAACTCGATATCATTTTTTTGATCTGCTTGGTTTGCAGCAATAAACCTAAACCAAAATCATCAACGCCGGCATTATTACTAATACAGGTTAAATTTTTTACTTTCATTTTTACAAGCTCAGCTATGCAGTTCTCAGGAATACCACAAAGACCAAAACCACCAACCATTAAGGTGTTACCGTCTTTTACATCTTTTAAAGCTTCTTCTACATTTTTTACAACTCTATTTATCATATTTTTTGTATTGAATATTAATTATTTTTTTTATTAATTTTTATTTATGGGAAAACAATCTCCTTTATTGAATTTAAAATCATCCACTAAAAGTATTTAATTATGCTTAGTCATGATCGTATCTCTAATTCTATAAGTTTTTTTATTTCTTCAGGAAACATTTAAAGCGGTTTTTATAATACCCAAATGCAATATTTTTTCAATTAAGGTGTAAAGAAACAAATCCGGAAAAACCTGAGTTGAAGCCGCAATGACCCAATCATTAATTTTCCCATCACCGTTTACAACATCAATATAAAGGTCAGGAATCCCTAGAGTATCTGAATTTAAAAACAATCCAAACCCTGCCTCAGTCATGTTTGCATAAGTAGTCACCACACTTAAAATCAAAACTATCCAACTAAGAAAGCTTAAATATTTATCTTTGATAATAGTCAGCACCAATTTTTACTCCTTTTCAAATTCATTAATTTCAATTGACCCATCGTTGTCTGTAGCATCGTATTTACTGCAATCCAATTCTAAATTCGGATCTAAATTTTTTGGACGAGGGAAATCTCCTTTACTGACTTTTAAATTTTTATCGGCATACACCTTACTAAAAAACTTACCCCAAATAGGTAATGCCATTGTTGCTCCTTGTCCTTCAACCATGGAGTTAAAGTGTACACTTCTGTCTTCGCCACCTACCCATGCTCCTGCAACTAACTCAGGGGTTAAACCCATAAACCAACCATCGGCATTTTTTTGTGTAGTACCGGTTTTACCCGCAATTTGATTCATTAATTTATGACGTGAGCGCAAACGAGAACCTGTTCCTCCATCAACTACGCCACGCATTAACTGAATCATTGTATAAGCTCTTTCTTCACTAAATACCTCATCTGTAGTTGGAATAAACTCTTCTAACACTTTCCCGTTCTTATCTTCAATCCGTGTAATAAATGTTGGTTGAATATAGGTTCCCTTATTTACAAAAGTAGAATTTGCCGCTACCATCTCAAATACATTGATATCGGCTGTTCCTAAACAAATAGATGGCACCTCAGGAATTTCTGAAGTGATTCCTAAACGTTTAACTAAAGTAACAACAGCATGCGGACCATATTGCTTCATGATCCAAGCCGTTATGTAATTAATTGAATTAGCTAATGCTTTTTTCAGCGTAATTAACTTTCCGTTATTTTTATCATTTGGTCCGTCTGAATTCTCAGGACACCAATCGCCACCTTCCGGTAAAGAGATACAGGTTTTTACATTTGGCACCTGATGACAAGGTGAATAACCTTCTTGAATAGCCAGTGCATAAACAAAAGGCTTAAAGGTTGAACCTACTTGACGTCTACTAACTTTTACGTGATCATATTTAAAATGTTTGTGATTGATACCTCCAACCCAGGCCTTAACATAACCTGTTTGCGGCTCCATGGCCATAAAACCTGTTTGTAAAAATCCTTTATAATATTTAATACTGTCAAACGGCGTCATCATGGTATCGATCTCTCCACGTAAACTATAAACAGTCATTTGAGCGGGTTTATAAAAAGTTGCTTTTGCTTCTTCATCACTCATGCCCGCTTTTTTTGCTGAACGATAGCGCTCACTTCTTTTTATAGAAGAAGACATGATGTTTTCGATCTCTTGTTTATTTACATTCCATGCAAACGGTGCATTTTTTTTAGTTTTAAGATCTTTATCAAACATTCTCTGAAGATCTTGCATGTGTTCAAACACAGCTTCCTCTGCATGTTGCTGCATGCGAGAATCGATGGTCGTGTAAATTCTTAAACCATCTTTGTAAACGTTGTAAGGTTTATTGGTTGAAGGATTAATGTGTTTCTCGCACCATGATTTTAAAAAATTATCACGAATGTATTCTCTTAAGTACGGTGCTAAACCATCGTTATGATCTTCGGGATGAAAACTAAGATCTAAAGGCAACACTTTTAAACTATCGTATTTTTGTTTTGATAGATAACCGTATTTTACCATTTGATTCATAACAACATTGCGGCGTTGCTTAGTTGTATCGGCGTGGCGTATTGGATTAAACAAAGAAGGGTTTTTTGCCATACCAATTAACATAGCAGCTTGTTCGATCTTTAAACTATCTTGACTGCGATTAAAATAAATTTGTGCTGCCGATTTTACACCTACCGCTAAATTTAAAAAATCAAATTTGTTTAGATAGAGCGCCATGATCTCATCTTTGGTGTAATACTTTTCTAAACGAGTAGCAATGATCCACTCTTTCATTTTACGAATAACCAATTCGGGCTTACTTAATTTTTCGCGCGGAAACATCATTTTAGCCAATTGTTGTGTGATGGTACTACCACCGCCCTTGTTACCACCGGTAAATGCACCGGCAATAGAGCGACCCAAAGCTTTAATATCTACACCACTGTGTTCGTAAAAGCGCGCATCTTCGGTTGCTACCAAAGCGTTTACAAGGTCTTTATCTAATTGATTGAAGTTAACGTTAACACGGTTTTCGCTGTAATATTTTCCTAAGATCTTCATGTCACCACTGTAAACTATGGTTGCAAGGTTGTTCTTTGGATTTACTAATTCCTCTACAACGGGCAGGGAGCCAAAAGTGCCCATGCCGGTAAGGGTTACAACAATAAAAATTAGAAGGATAGGACTAAGGAAAAGGATCCAAAGCCACTTTACGTATTTACTTGATTTTTGAGCCATTTTGAAAGGGTAAAAATAACAAAAAGCCCCAATTTACAACGTGAAATCAACTAAAAATTGTAACAATATTATGCCATAAACAGGCTTAATACGGCATATTTTTAAAAGAGATTACTCTTTTATCAGTTTAAGCACCTTTTCTTGTCCTAATACCTCTGTTCTTACAAAATAAAGTCCGGATGGCAATTCTTTTAAATTAATAACAGAATTGGTTTTCGTCACTTGTGTTTGATACACCAATTGTCCTAAAGAATTGAAAATACTCAATTTCACATCATTTTTAAGATCGCTTATTGATACCACTATTTCATCTAAAAACGGATTTGGATAAATTTTAAAATTAGAATTTTCGCTTTCAGAAAGTGCATTTAATGCAGTACATAAAGAAACAGATTGTGTAATTGTTGAAGAATTAGAACAACCACTTGCGTTAGTTCCGGTAACTGTGTAGATTGTGGTAACACTTGGACTAACCGCAATAACCGAACCCGTAGCACTTGTATTCCAACTATAGGTATTCGCGCCACTTGCAGTAAGTGTAGCGGTTTGACCATTACAAATTAAACTAGTGTTAGAAATTGCAGTAAGGGTTGGATCAGAGGCAGAAGGCACAGAAACTGTTGCGCTTATAACACAACCTTTTACATCAGTTGTAGTTAGAGTATAATTACCCGCAGTTAAACCGGAAGCAATATTAGTAGTTTGTGATGTTGGCGCCCAACTATAAGAATAAGCGGGAGTTCCTCCTCCAATATTTATCGTAGCAGATCCATTTGGTCCAGAACAAGCAGTTACAGTATTTGATGACATAACTGTTAAAGAAGAAGGTTGAACGATCGTATAAATACTATTGGTTGTACAACCATTTAAATCAATTACAGATAAAGTAAACATACCTGGGCTTAAATTCGTAACCGTTTGAGTGGCCGGTAAAGCCGGTATCCAATTTATTGTATAGCTTGGAGTGCCGCCTGAAATATTTGTAGCAATTTGCCCGTTGGAAGCGCCAAAACATGTTACACTCGAAATTGTATTTGTATTTATTATGAGAGGATTTGGTTGGGTTATACTAACTGTTTTGGTACTGACGCATCCATTTGCATCAGTAACTGTACAAGAATAATTACCCGAGCTAACTCCGGTTAAAACAGAATTAGTTTGTGCACCCGGCTGCCATAAATAAGCATACGCCGGCACTCCGCCTGAAGTTATGATTTGTGCCGCGCCGTTCATATAGCCAGAGCAAGCAACGTTAGTAATACTTCCAATAGACGTGACTAACCCTGCGGGTTGGTTTACATTGAAAACTGACATTGAAACACAAGTATTTTGATCTGTTGCCATCATCGTATAATTTCCCGAACAAAGATTATTTACATTTTGAGTTGTTAATGCCGTTGGAATCCAAGAATATGAAACCGTTCCAATTTGATTGGTCACCGATGCAATCGCGGAACCATTGCACAAACCAAAACAAGACACATTTGTTAAGCTCACGCTAGATAATATCTGAGGTGGGTTTGCCAACGAGACACTTCCATTCATAATACAGCCTTTACTATCTGTAACCACTACAACATAAATTCCTGGCGCCATTCCACTAGGCGAAGAAGTATTTCCACCTACACCTGGTGTTGGTGACCAAGTATAATTATAACCGGGAGTTCCACCCAAAACACTTACACTGGCACTGCCATTTGATGCATTAAAACATTTTGGATTTGTACCACTTAAATTAATTGTAAGAGAAGCCGGTTGAGTAATAGTTACACTGGTAGAAGCTAAACAACCAACGGCATCAGTAACAGTAACCGTATAAACACCACTTAATAAATTTGTTGCAGTTGGCGTGTTTTGTCCGTTACTCCATATATACGTTGGAAAACCAGGGCCTGGAGCGCCTCCAGTTGTTGTTGCAGTTGCAACGCCATTATTACCGCCAAAACAACTTGGGTTAGTAAAACTACTTATCCCAATGACAGGACCAGGACCGTTAGGTATTGTGGTAGCCAAAGCAGATGTACATCCATTAGCATCTTTTAAAATCACAGTATAAGTTCCGGCTGTTACATTACTTAATATTGAGCCAACAAAGTTTGTACTCCAAGTATAGGTATAAGGACTTGTTCCTCCAACAGCTGATGCTGTAGCTGAGCCATTGGCTTGGTTACAATTTGCGGTTAAAACATTTGTGGTTAAAGTTATAGAACTTGGTTGAGTAACAGAATTCATTATAGTTGTTATACATCCTACACCATCTTTTACAGTTACTGTATATGTAGAAGCAATTAGGTTAGTAAAAAGGCCTGTTCCATTAGTAATATTACCCGGTATTAATGTATAGGTATATGCAGGAACGCCACCAGTTACAGAAACACTAAAACCACCATTTGCCCCGTTAAAACAACCAACATTAGTTGAGCTTGCAATTGAAGCTGCTGGTGAACCCGTGTTCCCGATATTAAAATTAACTGTAAATGTGCAAAGGTTTGCGTCTTTAATAACAACATTTTTCGGACCTGGAACCATACCACCTTGAATGGAACTACCAACAAATGGACCGCCATTAAAAGAATATTGAAATGCAGGTACACCATCAGAAACTGCAGTTACAGTGGCGCTTCCATTTGCCGCGCCGCAATTTGCGGAAGATGTAGCTATTGTTGCACCTGATGGTCCAGTTACAATATTTACCGTCTGCGCCAAACTTGCCCCGCAGGCATTGTTTGCCACAACGGAAATAATTCCACCGGCACTAACGGTTGGCACACTTACGTTTGTAGAACTGCTACCTGTCCAACCCACAGGAAAGGACCAGGTATAAGAAGTTGCTAAAGGATCATTCACCACGCTGTATGTTTGTGAGGTTCCGGAGCATAGAGTAAAATTGCCTGCAATCGCAGATGGTTGAGCCGGTGGAGAGCCCACACAGGTATTATATTTTGCAAAGAAAATATCGTCGCCACCCAAACTCGTTAAGTTGGCTGTTGAAGCACTAAAATCAAAGTCGCCGGTATTTCTAAACATGCCTGTAACGTAAAGCGATGAATTTACCAATAGACCTCTGCCCTCTGAAGCAATATTGCCGGGGGAAGAAAGTGATAAATAATTTCCTGCGGAACTGTATGATGCAATATACATACAACTTGAAGAAGCTGTAATTAAAGCAGAAGAAAGACTTGGATCGAAATCAACATTAGTGCCTTGTACTTTACCGGTAATATAAACGTTATTAGAGGCATCTAAACCTAAACCATAACAATAATCATTTGTTGTGCCGCCTGTTCCGTTTTTCCAGGTTAAATTTCCACTCACATCATATTTCGCAACAAAGAGGTCGCCTTGCCCTGCGCTTGTAAGAGTGCTGGTTGCAGCGGTTGGATCAAAATCACAACTACTCGAAAACACTCCGCCCAAATAAACATTTCCTAAAGCATCTGGCACCACCTGAAACCCAATATCCACGCCAATGCCACCAATTTGCTTTGCATAAGTATAAAGTCCAGCCGAAGTGTACTTCGCTAAAAAAACATCTAACTGCGTTAAGCTTGCCGTTGAAAGATTAGCAGTACCGCCGCTTGGATCAAAATCATTCGACGTAGCATAAGAGCCAGTTAAATAAATGTTTCCGGAGGCATCAATATTAATATCATCGCCTTCGGAATAACGACCTGTAATTTGTTTTGCAAATGTATAAGCACCTGTTGAAGAATATTTTCCAAAAAAAGCATTGTATGTTCCCGCAACAGCAAAGGTAACCACAGGTATACCCGGATCCATATCTGCATTAGCACCAATAAAACCGGACACGTAAACATTTTGAGACGCATCAACCGCAATTCCTATCACTCTATCATTCCCTGTACTGCCTATTCTATCAACCCAGGTTAAATTTCCATTCACATCATACTTTGCAAAAAAGCCATCACCGTCTGTTCCTCCACCTAAAGAAGTAATATTATTTATTCCTGCATTCGGATTAAAATCTACTGTCCCCATAAAGATCCCTGCCAGATAAGCACCTGAGGCATCCGCAACCAGATCGAACGGTTTTTCTGTATTTGTTCCGGCAATTTGTTTTACCCATAAAAATGCACCGTTAATATCATACTTCGCTAAAAAAATATCCTGAGTACCCGAAAGACTTGACAGTGTTGTTGTTCCGACGCTTGGATCAAAATCAACTACACCGGTAAAAGCACCGGTTACATAAACATTACCCGAAGGGTCAGAAGCAATGGCTTGTCCGTACTCTGAATTAGTTGAAGAGCCGGCAGAGTTAGCCCACTGATAAGTTAATTGTGCTTTATAAACGATTGATATTAAAAACAGAGCAAAAAATAAAACGATCTTTTTCATGTGCAAAAATTGAATTGCTAAAATAGCAAATAAAACAAGGCGTTATAAAAAAAGAAACTAGCGCAAGATCAATAAACGATTCGCATCTAATTTAATAAAAATAAAGAGTAGAATAGTAAATGACCAAAGGGAAGAACCCCCGTAACTAAAGAACGGTAAGGGAATACCAATTACCGGCATCAAACCAATGGTCATACCAATATTAACCGCTAAGTGAAAAAATAAAACAGATGCCACTCCATAACCATAGATCCTGCTGAAATCGGACCGTTGCCTTTCTGCTAAAAAAATAAGCCGTAGAATTAAAAACAATTGTAAAAAAATAACAACGGTACTGCCAACAAAACCCCACTCCTCGCCTACCGTACAAAAAATAAAATCGGTATCCTGCTCAGGAACAAAATCGTATTTAGTTTGTGTGCCTTGTAAATAACCTTTTCCTAAAAAGCCACCGCTGCCAATGGCAATTTTTGCCTGATTAACATTATAACCTTCTTTTTTTAAGTCCACTGTTCCTCTTCCCAACAACACATCAATACGCGTTTTTTGGTGAGCTTCTAAATGATTGTAAACATAATTGGTTGCCAACACTACGCCTGCAGCAGAAAGATAAACAAGGAATACAATGATCAAATTTCTTCTGCTTCTTCTAATAAATAAAAATGCCGAGGCGGCAATTACCGCAAGGGTTATCAATAATCCGGAAGTATTAGTAACTACTAATGCCATTACAAATAAAATGGCTGCTAATAAACCAAATATTAAAAAACCAACGCTTAAACCTTCACGATACAAAACAATAATAAATGCGATAAATACAATCGCTAAACCTGTTTCGTTTTGCAATTTGATGATAAGAATTAATGGTAAAATAATAAATATCAGTGCGAAAATTGTGTTCTTATAATTCTTAATTAGATCTTTTAATCGTAAACGAAATTGTTGATTGACCACAATATTTTGATTACTTAAAAACTTGGCGAGCGCCAGATTTGTTGCGAATTTCATGAACTCCGCGGGTTGTATACCAAACTTACCAAACCTGTACCACGAGTGACTTCCCTTAACTTCTCTACCTAAAAACAAAACTAAAATATTGGCTAAAAGAAAAAATCCATAAAAACCGTAAGCGAAAACCGTGTAAAAGTTAGCATCAATTAATAAAATACTAAAAGCAATTATAGCGGCACCCCCGATCCAAATTAATTGCATACCATACTTTTGCGTGGTATCAAAAATATTCTGATGCTCCTCATCATAAACAGCGGCATAAATATTTAACCAGCCCATAAAAACAAGAATAACATACACAAGTAAAGTTACCCTGTCTACCCCATAAAATATGCTATTTTCGTTACGTCCCATTAGTGTTGTCCTGAACCTAATACATTTATACCGCGAATAAGATCGGCAGCCATTACACGCTTTTCTAATTCTAAACGATCTGTTTTACCTTTTAAATATTTTTCCATCATTAAAGAAACAATTGGTGCACTTGTAACACCACCAAAACCTGCATTTTCAACAATACAAGCCATGGCAATTTTCGGATTATCGCGTGGAGCAAATGCTAAAAACACGGCGTGTGATTGTCCGTGAGGATTTTGAGCCGTTCCTGTTTTTCCACACACGATCACATCTTTAATACGTGATGCATATGCTGTTCCGCCGGGCTCCATAGCGCCTTGCATACCATCAATAACATTTAAATAAGCTGTTGGATCTTGCACACCGGCATAATGTTTTTCGGTAAAACGTTTATCTAATTTTTTATCGATACCAACCCCTTTAACACTATGTGGTGTATAATAATAACCTCTGTTTGCAATAATAGCAACCACGTTTGCCATTTGCAAAGGCACAAGCAGTAATTCTGCCTGACCGATACCTAATGAAACAATTGTATTACTGCGCCAACCATTTTTACCAAACACTTTATTATAATATTCCACAGAAGGAACATTGCCCGGCTTATCGTAAGGAAGATCTGTTTGTAAATGTGTGCCCGGACCAAAGGACTTAACCATATCACGCCAGTGGTTATAACCATCAATAAATTTAGGGTATTTACGCTGATCAACGATTTCTCTAAAAACGTAACTGTAATAAGAATTACACGAGACCGAAATAGAACCCGGTAAATTTTTTCCGCCACCATGCGCGTGGCATTTTGGTTTACCTCCCATTGGCGGATACCCCATTTGACAAGGGAAAACTGTATTGCGATTTATTAAACCATCATGTTGCGCGATCAATGCATCTATTAATTTAAAAATAGAGCCCGGTGGATACATGCCCTGAAGAGCACGATTGGTAAGTGGCCGATTTAAACTATCATAAAATAATTTTGTAAAATTTCTTGAACGCTCTTTACCTCCAACCAATAAATTTGGATCATACGAAGGGCCTGAAATCAAACATAAAATCTCTCCTGTTGATGGCTCAATGGCAACAACCGCACCTTTTTTTCCTTGCATTAATTTCTCACCATATTCTTGCAGATCTCTATCAATACTGCAATACAAAGGTTTTCCTGCAATGGCTAAGGTATCATATTTGCCATCCATATAACGACCAATAATTTTATTGTGTACATCTGTAATGGCAATTTGTGTTCCTTTTTTTCCTCTTAACACATCTTCGTAGCTTCGCTCCAAACCGGTAATACCTATATAATCCCCTTCTTTATAATACGCTTCTTTTTCGGCTTGCTCTTTACTAATCTCACCAACATACCCTAAAAGATGAGCCGCTATTGGCTTCGGATATCTTCGCACGGTACGTTTTTGAACAAAAAAACCTTTAAAGCGATATAATTTTTCCTGTAATGTAGCATAGGTTTGTGCCGACATTTGTTTTTCGAAAATACTTTCTTTACGAGGAGAATTAGGGGCCTGACAAGCTTTTTTTATTCGCTTTAAATATTCCTGTTTTGTGATCTGAAGCACATCACAAACACCCATAGTATCACAGCCTTTTGTTTCGCGAGGAATTACCATTAAGTCATACGATGGCGCATTAAATACTAATAACTTTCCTTTACGATCATAGATGTAGCCACGTACGGGATACTCGGTCATATAACGGAATGCGTTTTTTTCCGCATCCAGTTTATATTGTTTATCAATTACCTGAATGTAAAATAAACGGCATAAATAAATTATGACGATCAAACAAAAAAATCCGCCGATAATTAATTTTCTATTTCCTAATTGCGAATTAGTACTCATGATCTTTTACGGTTTGTAAAAAATAAAAATTGCAAAAGATAGATCAAGCCAAATGTTCCAATACTGCTTAGCACCGCTCTAAAAAAAGTTCTAAAAAATTCAGAGAAACGAAATACTTCTAAATAAAAAAAGAAAAAATGATGAATAACCACTAAGATTCCGGCATAACTTAAAAACCAGGCTAGGCCCATATCCGTTACTGTTGGTTGCACACCGGCATCATAACCATCGCGGGGAGAAATAAATTTTAAAACATAATATCTGCTAAAACCCATTAAGGTGCAAGCTGAAGCATGAAGACCTGAAGAATCAAAAAAGTAATCGATACAAACACCTAGGAAAAAAGAAATAAATAAAACCGCTAAGCGTGATAATTCGAATGGCAATAAAATAATTACCAATACATACGGCAATAGAATGATGTAACTAGAAAGGTTTATATTTTGAATAATTAAAACCTGAACTAATATAAGCAGTATAAAACGAAAAATATTTTTAACTATCTCAGTCGTCAATTTGTTTTTGTGTTAAGGTTTCTAATGAATCACGTTCGGTTTTAAATTTATTTTTAATAACATAAACGTGATTTACTTTTTTAAGATCGGCACTTAATTTTATTTTAGCAGTGTAAAAACCTTCGTTTTGGCGGCGCTCAAAACTTTCTACGGTGCCAACCGTTATACCTTCGGGGAAAATACCCGACAACTCACTTGTAATAACGGTATCGCCAGATTTAATTTTTGCATGCGTTGGAATATCCGTTAATAAACAATAGCGATAATCTTTCCCGTCCCAAATTAGCGGACCATAACTTCCATCTTTTTTTAACTGGCAATTCACACGCACATCTTTATGCAAAACACTCATTACACTCGAAAAATTTGCAGATACGTTTGTAACTATACCTACGATCCCTTCACTGCTCATAACGGCCATGTCTTGTTTAATTCCCTGGTCGGTTCCTACATTTAAGGTTAAAAAATTTCGGCGTTTGTTTACAGAAGAATTTACAACCTTAGCATTCATGAATGTATATTGTTGTTTGTACAGCGTATCGTTTTTTTCAAATTCGCGTAATGGAAGAATTGAATAATTTGATTTTAAAAAATTTCTTAAAACAGAATTCTCTAAAGCTAGTTTATCGTTCTCTTGTTTTAATGAAAAATAATCGGAGGTATTTGCAGCGGCCGAATATACATTGGCAACAGCCTGATTAGAAGAATTTAATACACGTGAGCCTTGATACCCATTATTGTGTACCATTAACCAAATACTTATCATTTGCAACAGCAAAAAAACAAATATAAAGTGATGTTTTAATACAAATGCAAGTAGGTTTCTCACGAGTTAAAATTATTAGGTTGCAACAAAAAAGTCGCAATCATAAAGCTACGATGCACTTAACTTAATTACTTGATAAGGAAAGGGAATTTATGAACATTTTTAAGTGCAATTCCTGTACCACGAGCAACTGCTCGAAGAGGGTCTTCGCAAACGTGAACCGGTAATTTTGTTTTCATTGAGATACGCTTATCTAAGCCTCTTAACAACGAACCACCACCGGCCATAAAGATACCTTTGCGATAGATATCCGCAGCTAATTCTGGCGGGGTCATCTCAAGTGCATTTAAGATCGCTTCTTCAATTTTCGAAATTGATTTATCTAAACAATGTGCTATTTCAACATAGCTGATATAAACTTCTTTTGGGATACCACTCATTAGATCTCGCCCTTGCACTGCATAGTCTGCAGGAGGATTATCGATCTCTGTCATAGCAGCTCCAACTTCAATTTTCACGCGCTCAGCGCTACGCTCACCAATTAAAATATTATGTTGACGACGCATGTACTCTTCAATATTCGCGTTAAAATCATCACCCGCAATACGAGTAGATTTATCGCAAACAATACCTCCTAATGCAATAACGGCGATCTCTGAAGTACCACCACCAATATCAATGATCATATTTCCCATTGGCTCTTCAACGTCAATACCCATACCAATTGCGGCAGCCATAGGCTCGTGGATCATATAAACTTCTTTTGCACCGGCATGCTCTGCACTATCTCGAACGGCACGTTTTTCAACCTCAGTAATACCACTTGGAATACAAATTACCATACGTAAGGATGGTTTAAAAAAACGATTTCCCGGATTGATCATTTTGATCATTCCCTTTATCATTTCTTCTGCAGCCTGGAAATCCGCAATAACTCCGTCTTTTAACGGACGAATTGTTTTAATATTCTCATGCGTCTTTCCATGCATTAACTGCGCCTGGCGACCAACAGCTATAACCCTTCCTGTAGTTCTATCAACCGCAACAATGCTGGGCTCGTCAACTACAACTTTATCATTATGAATAATAATTGTATTTGCAGTACCTAAGTCAATTGCTATATCTTGGGTTAAAAAGTCGAATAATGCCATAAAAGTTTAAAGAATATGTTGTAAAGTTATAAAATAACAGAGGCAGTAACTAATAAAAAATCCTAATTATCAGAAAGATTTTAAGAAGAAGTTAACAAATAAAAAATAGTTTTTAGTTTTGAGTTATTAGTTTTTAATAAGCGGTTTTCAATATTAAACACTAAAAATTAATCACTAAAAACTTTTTAATATCCCAAAATCTTCAACATGCTCTTATAACTTTGCTCTTTTGCAAAAAGGCGAGTGGTAATTTTTCCATCTTCATCCTTATCAATTAAAACATGTTTTGGAGCAGGTATCAAACAGTGTTGTGTTCCACCATAACCACTTAATGCCTCTTGGTATGCACCGGTATGAAAGAATCCTAAGTACTGAGGCTCTTTTTGATTTTTATCAATTAAGGGTAAAAAAACCTGATTGGTATGCGCCTCTGTATTATAATAATCCATACTATCACAAGTCATACCCCCAAGATTAACCGGTCCGTATGGCTTATCCCAATTATTAATTGCCAATAAAATAAAACGTTGGTTAATACCCCAAGTATCAGGAAGTGTTGTTATAAAACTGCTATCAATAAAATACCAGGTTTCACGGTCGTTTTGTTGCTTTTGATCAACAACCGAATATAAAGTTGCGCCACTCTCGCCAACGGTATAAGAACCAAATTCGGTAAAAATATTAGGTTCCGGGATATCATGCTGATCGCAAAAAGATTTAATTTGTGCAACGATCTCTTCGATCATATATTCGTAATCGTATTCAAATCCTAAAGAGTTACGAATAGGCATTCCGCCGCCAATATTTAAAGAATCCAGAGTTGGACAAACCTCGCGTAATTCCTTATAAATATTCAAACATTTGTTTAATTCTGTCCAGTAATAAATTGTGTCCTTAATACCGGTATTAATAAAAAAATGCAATAATTTTAAACTGAATTTAGAGTTCGGTTTTATTTTCTCCTTATACAAATTCATGATCTCGCTGCTGCGAATACCAAGACGAGACGTATAGAATAAAAAAGAAGGTTCTTCTTCGGTACTAATTCTTATTCCAAGATTTACATTATCAACTTTACTGTACTTTTTGTAATAATCAATTTCATCTAAATGATCCAAAACCGGGATAACATTAAACCCCTCATTTATTAACTCAGTAATATTCTGTTTGTAGTTTTGACGCTTATAACCATTACAAATAATATATGTATCTTTGGTTAATGCTTTTTTTTGAAATTGCTCTTTGATAATATTTAGATCAAATGCCGATGAAGTCTCGATATGAACCTCGTTTTTTAGAACTTCATCAAGCACAAAACTAAAATGAGAACTTTTAGTGCAATAACAATACACATATTTGCCTTTGTAATCCACTTTTGCCATAGCAACATTAAATAAACGCTTGGCTTTTTGGATCTGAGAACTGATCTTTGGCAAATAACTAATACGCAAAGGGGTGCCATATTGTTTAATAATATCCATTAAAGGGATATCATTAAAGTACAATTCATCATCTTTTACATCAAAACCTTCCTGTGGGAAGTTAAATGTTTGGTTAATTAGCGTAGCGTATTGATTATTCATTTTAAGATGTAAGTTAGTTACTTGTTTAAATGTTAGTCAAAGTAAGTATTTTACTTTGTACAAAAATAAAGCTTATTATTAATAAAAAGTTAAATTATATGATAAAACCTATCAAAATTATTGAGGTTAAGAGTGAAATTGGAGCCGGAACCCGAGGTTCGAGTATGGGGGTTGATGCAATTAAGATCGCAGCTTTAGACTTTGGAAGCGCCTTTTTTAAGCGTTATAAGTCGGTGGAGATACCAAATGAAAACAACTTACTCCTTGAACCTGTGGTACATGACTATGCTAAACGAATAAAAGGCGTTTATAACCTAAACGACAGAATTAGCAAGGAAATTCAAAAAACATTAAAGGCCGACCAAGTACCTATTGTATTAGCCGGCGATCATAGTTCTGCTTTAGGAACCATAAGCGGCATTAGAATGGCTTACCCAAACAAGCGACTTGGTGTTATTTGGATAGATGCTCATGCCGACCTGCACACACCTTATACTACACCAAGTGGTAACATGCACGGCATGCCCCTTGCCTGTGTTTTGAATGAAGATAACAGAGACAGACAACAAAATAAACCCGATGACGAAACTGTTGAATATTGGGAAAAACTGAAGAATTTGGGCGGAATTTGTCCAAAAATAAACTATTCTGACCTTGTTTTTATTGCTTTACGTGATTTTGAGCCTCAAGAAGACTACTTAGTTAAAAAGAACAAAATTCGCGTTTTTAACTTACAAGAAATTAGAAAAAAGGCGGTTGAGCGTGTTGCAATTGAATCTTTAAACTACCTGGACCATTGCGATATTATATATGTAAGCTTTGATGTGGACAGTATGGATTCAAGAATTTCGAGTGGAACAGGCACTCCGGTTCCTAATGGTATTACCGAAAAAGAAGCCGGAAACCTTATTTATTACATTATGCGTAGTAAAAAGATCGTTTGTTTTGAAATGGTGGAGATAAACCCAACATTGGATAAAGAAAATTTAATGGCAGAAAATGCTTTTGAAATTTTACAAAAAACAACTAATCAATTAAGTAACGATTTTTAATTAATTACTATTTTCTTTACAAGGCTTGTATTGTTTGACGAAGTGATCGTTAAAAAATACAAGCCTTTTTGCATTTGAGAAACATCCAGTTTATCATTTACTAAATTCACACTAAACGATTGTCCGACAACATTAGTTAAGGATACAGACTTTAATAAACCATCCGATTTAATATAGATCGCTTCCTGAGCCGGATTTGGATAGATCGAAACTCTTAAAGCTAAGTCTATTTCTTGAATTGAATTACTGTTGCAATTAAGTTTATTAATATAATCCCACACCATATTATCAAATCCGGAAGCTGCTAAATTAAATCCTCCTGCAGTGTTACCTTGCCTAATAATAACTAGTTTTTGACTTGGCACAACATAGATCTTTTGATCATTTTTACCCAGCGCTGCATACATATCCGGTGGTGCGTTAGGTATTAATGTTCCAGGAAATGCAATCGGAAACCCGGGTGTCATAAAACTTGCTTTGCCATTAAGCCACCACAAATAACCATACGAGTAATTTAAATTTTGAGAGGAGTTCACCATATTCTTAAAATAAACCGAATCTTTCATGATCGTATCTGTATTCCAAATTCCTTTGTTCAAATTCAATAATCCAAAACGTGCCATGTCGCGAGCCTTACTATAATAAACATTTTGAAACCATGTACCGCCCATTCCAATTTTTGATTTTATCCAGTTAGTGGTAATAGTATTATAAGGCAATGAAGCTGCGGCAGAAACAACATCGTGTGTTTTAATATACGCCCCTGTATGATACGCCCAACGCGTTCCGGCATCTACCTGATATAACAAACAAGCCTTTGCTGTATCTTCATTATCACATGGTGTTGGCGGGGCGTCATCCAAACCACTCGTCATTTGCAACAAATTTTTTACCGTAATTAAATTTTCTTTAAATAAAGGAGCGCTCGTCCAGCCATTGCCAATATACTGCGACACTTTAGTATTAATATTAATAAACCCTTTTTGCTGCGCCACACCGGTAATAAAACCTGCCAGACTTTTACCTGCAGATGCCCAATACCAAACGGAATCTGAAGTATAGGTGCCAAAATATTTTTCTAAAACTATTTTACCATTCTTTAAAACAATGAACGACTTTGTGCTTTTTGCCTGAAGATAATTATAAAGAGAATCGATGCGCGGCTGACACCAATTAAGGCTTTGAGGGGATATAGTATCCCAAGTAGTTCCGGTTAAAGGGGGATAATAAAGCGATTGAGATCTTATTAAAGTAACATTTAATAAAAGGCAAATAAATAAAGCGGTTAGTTTTTTCATAGCTGTTGGACTATATAAACTTACGAAAGTTTAATAAAGAAATGATAAATAAGTGTTGTATTTAAAATTAATAGTTACTTAATTTGAAAATATAAATTTTACAATTTTCAATCCTAATAATACCATGAGTTTCATTCAAACAGAACAAAAAAATAACGTTTTAATTATTACATTAAATCGTGCAGATAAATTTAACAGCTTTAACCGCGAAATGGCGTTACAACTAATTGCAGAATTAGATAAAGCAGAAAAAGATAAAACCGTTAGAGCTATTGTTTTAACAGGCACAGGCAAAGCTTTTTGTGCCGGGCAAGATCTTGCAGAAGCGATCGATCCAAACGGACCGGGCATTAAAAAAATAGTGGATGAACATTATAATCCAATAATTTTAAGAATACGAAACATCGAAAAACCGATCATTGCTTCAATTAACGGTGTTGCTGCCGGCGCAGGCGCAAATATCGCATTGGCTTGCGATATAGTGTTAGCAGGAAAATCGGCTAGTTTTATTCAGGCTTTCAGTAAAATTGGTTTAATACCGGATAGCGGCGGAACGTATACTTTGCCGCGTTTGGTTGGCTTAAATTTAGCAAGTGCTTTAA